>CAJONF010000027.1 GCA_905236665.1 uncultured Selenomonadaceae bacterium
CACCACAGATTTATTTTCGCTACATCTTTAACGTAAATGAAATCGCGCTTTTGTTCACCGTCGCGGTAGCCGTCCGTACCCTTGAAAAGTCTGGGACCGCCGCCGAGTTTCATGCGCTTATAAATTTGATAAAAAATCGACGCCATTTTACCTTTGTGATTTTCCTGCGGACCATAGACATTAAAATATCTCAAGCCGATAATTTTACTCTTCGCCGCGTTCAGGAATTGGCGAACATAGCGATCGAACATCATCTTAGAAAAAGCGTAGGGGTTAATCGGATTCTCGCAAGCCTCTTCCTCGCGAAAACCTTTTTTGCCTAAACCGTAAACCGACGCACTAGAAGCATAAATCAGCGGGATTTGTTTTTTTATGCAGAATTTGAGCAGGTCTTTTGAGTATTCGTAATTGCTTTTCATCATGAAGTTAACGTCATATTCCATGGTATCTGAGCACGCGCCCTGGTGAAAAATCGCCTCGACATTTTGCCCGAAAACATCGCTGTACAAAAAAGTTTTCAAAAAGTCGTCTTTATGCTGATAGTCCATGAACCGCAAGCCGATTAAATTTTTATACTTATCACCGGTGCCCAAATCGTCGACGATTAAAATATCTGCGCGCCCGCGTTCATTGAGTGCGCGAACGATATTGCTACCGATAAATCCCGCGCCGCCCGTCACTATAATCATGAAATCAACTCCCTAGTCAACGTCTTCTTTGATAAATTTAATGTACTCTTTGCCAATACGTTCGCGACATTTTTCAACGACGGGATTTAAAATTTTTATCGCGTCTTCGTGAGTTTTAGCCGCCGCCGTCACGCGAACAAGGCAACCGTCCTCTTTAGCATATGTTGCAACGGTGGGATTAACGCCGTCCAAAAGTTCTGCCAATCTGTCAGCCACGGGCGATTCACCGACGATTGAAATTGGCGCGTCATTTTTGCTTAAGCATTTAATTATCATCGACACTAAAATTTTATCGCTCTTGTTGTTAAGATAAAGCGTGCAACATTCCTCGAACATCGGTTGCATTTCGTGCGGCGGTCCCGGCAACAGTATACAAATTTTTCCGTCGCGCTCCATGACACAACCTGGCGCGGTGCCGTGGTGATTGTACAGAATCAGCGAATCAGCCGGAACAATCGCTTGCTTTTTCATGCCGTCTGAAAGTTTTGCAAAGCCGCGAGCCTTCGACCGCTCCTCCAAAAAATTTAAAACCTGTTCATCGACAACGGGACGCTTGCCGAAATATTCCATGAGCATTTCTTTTGTCAAATCGTCTTTTGTGGGACCAAGCCCGCCCGTCATTATCACGGCGTCCGCCCGCGAATAGGCAACGTCCAACGCAGATTTTATTCGCGCAGGATTATCGCCGACCACCGTTTGAAAATGACAGTCAAGCCCCAAATGTGCCAGCCTCTTAGCCAGATATTGTGCGTTCGTATTGACGATATTGCCCATTAAAATTTCTGTGCCCACGCTGATAATTTCTACAACCATTACTTTTTCACCGCCGAAAAATTAGTTATTGATTATGAACGTCATTTCTGTTTTAAAAATTTCACCGGCGGCAAGTTTAATAATTCCTTCCTTGTCCTTGAGTTCGCCGGAAAAATCTGCGTAATCAGCGTGCCCGTGCCACGGCTCAATACAAATGAACGGTGCGCCGCCCTGCGCGGGTGTCCAAAATCCCCAATACGGGAAATTTTCAGCGCGAACAGTTATAGACTTGGAACTTTTGCGCGAACAAACAGAAACTTCATCGGACTTCAAATCGTCGAAAACAAGCGCGTCACCTTTGAATAAATCGTAATTCAAATCCAGTTCGGTGCCGTCAAGCGTCGGGATTCTTTCACGAGACAGCGAACCATTAGCCAAAAGTGTAATTCGCGCAGATTTTTCGGGCTTGTTGAATTTCAAGTAACAATCCTCAAAATTCTCTCTGTAAGAAATCGGGCAACAAATCGCGGGGTGCGCGCCGATCGAAAAATAAATTTCCTTGTCGTCGGTGTTAATAACTTTCCAGCCGACTTTGACTTCATTGCCGATAAGCTCAAAAGAAATTTCTAAACGGAACTTGTACGGATAAACTTTTAGCGTGGCGGCGTTGGATTCAAGCGCAAAAGTCAATGCGTTGTCTGTGGTGTCCACAAGCCAAAAATCGCTCGTGCGTGCAAAACCATGACCCGGTAAAGTAAATTCCTTGCCTTCAGCGCGATATTTATTGTCAACAAGTTTGCCGACAATCGGGAAAAGCACGGGCGAAGAATATTTCCACCAGGTCGGGTTGCTGTCGAAAAGATATTCCGTGCCGTCAGAAAGCGCAGTTATTGATTTCAACTCCGCGCCGCGATCCGCTACCGTAATTTTTAAAATAGCGTTTTCCATGGTATGCAACATAAAAATTTCTCCCTTTGCAAAATTTTTTAAGCCATTTTAAAGGAAAATGGCGCACTTTGCAAGATTTATCGCTGAATTTCGACGGGAATAAGAATTTCTCCAAAGTCTTCGTGCAAAAAATTTGCGGCGGTTAAATCTGTCAGTTCGATTAAAAATTTTTCTGCCTCTTGCGGCAAAATTAAAATTTCCAACGTCACCACGTCCGCATAATCTGTTTTTACCACGCGAATTTTATTTTGGCGCAAAAAATTTTCCACAGTCGCTAAAAAATTGTACTCAAGCGTTAAAAAAATTCTCCTAAAGGCGGTCATCTGCACAATTTTTGAATTTTCTATACCGAGCGCGGCAGTGTGAGAATAAGCGCGAATTAAACCCCCCGCACCTAATTTTATTCCGCCAAAATATCGCGTAACCACGACAGAACAATTCGTTAAATCATTTTTTTTTATCGTTTCTAAGATAGGATTGCCTGCGGTGCCGCCTGGTTCGCCGTCATCATTCGATTTTTGTTTATCGCCGCGTTCACCTAGCACCCACGCCGAACAATTATGCGTCGCGTCGAAATATTTTTTACGAATCGCCAAAATAAATTCTCTTGCGGCATTTTCCGTTTCAACGTGGCAAACGTGCGCAAAAAATTTCGATTTATTAACTTCATACGCCGCAAAAAAAATTTTTTCGCCCGAAATCGTCTTAAAATTCGTCATAACCGCTCCTTAAAATAAAAAATCCGCAAAAACTTCATTGCCCAAACTCATTCCGCGCTTTGTCAAAAAAATTTTATCACCGTCAACATTTAGCAAGCCGAGCCGACAATTTTTATCTATAACTGCGCCGAAAACTTCAAAAATATTTTCATTGAAATTTTTTTCAAAGATTTTTGCGGAAATTCCGTCGACCATGCGCAAACCTAGGAAACAAAATTCTTCCATGGCGGCGTTTTTAGTGACGACTTCTTCAATTTCAGAAAAATTTTTGCCCGTGAAAACCTTTTTTATGTAAGTCATGACATCGCGGGTGTTAGACGTGCGAAATTTTCCGTCGAAACTGTGAGCACCCGCCCCGAATCCAAAATATTTTTTTCCAGTCCAATATCCGCAGTTGTGGCGGCTCTCGAAACTTTTTTTGGCAAAATTGCTGATTTCGTAGCGAAAATATCCGAGCGCGGGCAAATTTTCCGTGATAAAATCATACATATCGGCGCAAATCTCTTCTGTCGGCAGATTTAATTTACCTGCGCGGGCTAGCTGAAAAAATTTCGTACTCTCTTCAATTTCTAGACCATAAATCGACACGTGTTGAACGTCAAGCTGTTTAATTTGCTCAAAATCGCGTCGAAGTGTATCTAAATTTTGATTTGGCAAGCCGTACATTAAATCAATGCTCACATTTTTAAAAAATTTTTTAGCCAGCGCAATATTTTTTATCGCCGTTTGTGAATCGTGAATCCTGCCGAGAATTTTTAAAATGTCATCGTCGAAACTCTGCACGCCTAAACTTAAACGATTAAAACCTAAAAATTTCAGTCCGCGTAAAAAATTTTCGTCTAAAGTTCCGGGATTTGCCTCGATTGTGACTTCTGCGCGTTCATTTATAGAAAAATTTTCCATAATCGCGCAAAAAATCTTTTCCAGCTGATTAAGTGACAGAGTCGTAGGGGTTCCACCGCCAAAATAAATCGTTTCGACAAAAAAATTATCGCCGCGCAAATTTATTTCCCTTATCAGTGCGTCGACGTAAAAATTTTTTTCCGAATCGCCGGAAATTTTGGAGTTAAACGCGCAATAATTGCATTTTCGCTGACAAAAAGGCACGTGAATATAAATCATTCTTCGTCGCCGACGGTGAGCACCGCCATAAAAGCTTCTTGCGGCAATTCCACGCTCCCAACAGCCTTCATGCGTTTTTTGCCGGCCTTTTGTTTTTCTAAAAGTTTTCTCTTGCGTGAAACATCGCCGCCATAACATTTCGCCAAAACATCTTTGCGGCGAGCCTTGACGGTTTCACGGGCGATAATCCTGCCGCCAATCGCCGCCTGCACGGGAATATCAAACAGCTGTTCGGGAATTAATCTTTTCAACTTCAACGCGAGAATCCGCCCGATTTTAGCGGCGCGGGTGCGGTGAACAATCGAACTTAGCGCGTCGATAATATCGCCGTTCAAAAGAATATCCAACTTCGCAAGGTCGCTTTCCTTGTATTCGCTCAGTTCATAATCCAAGCTGGCATAACCACGCGTCATCGATTTGAGCTTGTCGAAAAAATCATAAATAATTTCGTTGAGCGGCATTTCATAAACAATCATCACGCGAGTTTTGTCGATATAGTCCATGCTCCGATAAGTCCCGCGTTTATCCCGACAAAGTTCCATAACTGCGCCGATATAATCGCTGGGCACAATGACGGTTGCTTTAACCATTGGCTCTTCGATAAAATTAATTTCTGTAGTCGGCGGCAAGGA
>CAJONF010000028.1 GCA_905236665.1 uncultured Selenomonadaceae bacterium
AAATTCTGAGTTCACGGAAGATTTTTCGCCGCTGGAACCGAACTGCGATTGCTACACCTGCAGAAATAAATTCACACGCGCTTATATACGGCACCTTGTCCGCACCGATGAAATTTTCGGCTTACGTCTGCTTGCCCTGCACAATCTGCGCTATCTGCAAAGATTTACGGCGGCAATGCGCGAGGCTATCCTTGCTGACAGGTTCGCCGAATTTAGAGAAAATTTTTTTAGTTTGTATGAAGGAGGCAAATTTCTAAATGGAAAATGATTTGGCAGTAACATTAGCCAACTTTGGTCCGATAATCTTAATGGTTTTGATTTTTTATTTTCTGCTGTATCGTCCGCAAAAAAATGCACAGAAAAAACGTGAGGAAATGCTAAGCAGTTTAAAAGTCGGTAGCCGCGTTATAACGATTGGCGGGATTTACGGCACGATTACGAGCTTAACCGATGAAATTGTACGCTTGAAGATTGCCGATAAAGTCGAAATTGAAGTTGCTCGCGGTTCAATTAATGGCATTGCGGATGATAAAAATGTCCCTGCTTAAAGAACAGAAAAAAATTTTGCGGCGGGAATTTTTAGCAAAACGTGCGGCAATTCCGCATGAACAGCGAGACGAAATCAGCCGCGAACTTGTGAGAAAATTTCTGGCGACGGAAATTTATCGCGACGCAAAAATTATCATGGCTTACGCGTCCACGCCCGAAGAAATTCAGCTGAACGAACTATTCGCCGCGTGTTTTAATGACAAAAAAATTTTGGCTATACCGTTTATCGTTGGCAAAGGTGAAATGCGCGCCGTTGAAGTCCCTAACTTTGACGCGCTGGAATTCGGAGCCCTCAATATCCTTACTGTCAAAAAAAATCTTAGAAATTTTATCGCGCCTGCGCAGATTGATTGTATAATAGTTCCTGGCGCGGCGTTTGATAAAAATTTTAATCGTTTAGGACTAGGCGGTGGCTATTATGACAGGTTTTTACTTCAAGCCGTCAATGCAAAAAAAGTCGCTCTTGCCTATGATTTTCAGCTTGTCGACAGCTTGCCGATTGAAAATCACGATACTAAAATTAATTTTATATTGACGCTTGAAAGGAGCTGTTCAAATGAAGTTCACTAAAATTTTACCTAGCTTGTTATTGACGCTGATTTTGCTGATAACGCCGGCTCACGCGCAAAAATCCACGTCGCCCGATGACCCGTCCGGATTCGTAGTATTGGGAGAATTCATTCCCGACATTATCCAAGAGATCCGCTACTATTCCACATATAATTTTGTCGGCGAAAAGATTGACGGCTATGAAATGCCCTGCGCGTTGATGACGATTGAAGCCGCCGAAGCTCTCAAAAAAGTTTCCGATGACGTTATGAAAATGGGCTATCGGCTCAAGATTTATGACGCCTACCGTCCGCAAATGGGCGTAGATCATTTTATGCGCTGGGCAGAAAGCAACGATACGAGTATGAAAAAATATTTTTATCCCGACATTGCTAAAGACAGAATTATCCCCGAAGGCTACGTCGCAGTAAAAAGTGGGCATTCTCGCGGCTCGACGGTTGACTTGACGCTGTTTGACATGAAAACCGGCAAGGAACTCGATATGGGCGGCACATTTGATTATTTCGGCGAAAAATCTCATCCAGATTACAAAAAAATCACGAAAACGCAATATACAAACCGCATGATTCTGCGCGAAGCAATGATAAAACACGGATTTAAACCGCTTGAGGAAGAATGGTGGCATTTCACGCTGAAAGACGAACCATACCCCGATACTTACTTCACTTTTCCTGTTAGAATGTTGGGAAAATAATCAAAAACTTGACAAACTGAACGTCGCGGTGTAGAATTCGCGGCGTTTTTGATTATCGATAAAAATTTTTGTTTTACTTGAAAGGGGGAACAGCTGCTCCGAGGCAAAGAGGCGACTAGGTCAGTCGTCCTGCTTGGGACGCGACAGGACGTTGCGTCAGGCGGCGGAATGATGAAGCGAAAAATATTCAAAACACTTGAGATTATCAAAAGAAAATGCGTGCTTTGTCTTATGTTGGCGGGCTTTACGGCGATTAGCACTGGCTTTACCGAAAAAATTGATTTGCCCGAAACTAAACCCGTTCAAATTGAAGAGACTAGCACTAATGAACCGACAGCGATTGCAGTTGGCGAAAACGGACAGCTAAAAATCAGCGCGAACGACGAGTTAACCAGCGCATTTGCCGAGATCGTGGAAAGTTCGCTTGGAACGGATTTAACAAATACTGCTGAACTTCCCAGCGAACCTATCCCGCGTGAAGAACTCGTCGAAACCGAACGTGGCTATGTGCCCTATGTGCAGGTTATGAATATGGAGGCAACGGCTTATTTGCCGACGGACGGCAGTGCGGCAGGGATAACGGCGATTGGTATCCCTGCGACTTATGGCATTGTGGCAGTCGACCCCGATATAATTCCGCTCGGTAGCAGAGTCTATATCCCTGGTTACGGCGAGGCTCTGGCGGCTGATACCGGCGGTGCGATTTACGGCTACCGAATTGATCTTTGCATGGAAAGTTATTATCAGGCAATGGATTTCGGGCGGCGTGATGTTACCGTTTTCGTCTTAAAATAAATTCAGCAAATACACAAAAAAATCCCCGATACTTTTTAAGCGTCGGGGGCAACGTGACGTTGCATCCAATGTTTGTGATTTAGGTAATGAAAATTTTTGTTTCAATAAAAAAA
>CAJONF010000029.1 GCA_905236665.1 uncultured Selenomonadaceae bacterium
GTTTTTCTATGCAGACTATAGCCGATAAATGCGCACACACACGCTAACGATGCAAACGGGATACCGGGTAAACCGGGAACGACAGACAACATGAGCAAAACGCCGGCATTGATAAAGAAAATTCGTTCGTTGTTGAAAAGTTGCTTAACGATATCATTGCCGAGGTTGCCTTCCGAGGCGGCGCGAGTGACGATAATACCGGTTGCTGTGGAAATTAATAGCGCGGGAATTTGGCTGACAAGACCTTCACCAACAGTCAACAGCGTGTAAGTTTGCAGAGCGGTTACGGCGTCCATATCCTTTTGCGCCATGCCGATAACAAATCCGCCGCCGATATTGATAAGCATGATAATAATCGCGGCAATAGCGTCGCCCTTGACGAACTTAGAGGCACCGTCCATTGCGCCGAAGAAGTCCGCTTCACGTTGAATTTTTTCACGGCGAACTTTAGCTTCAGCATCGTTTATCGCGCCCTGATTCAAGTCCGCGTCGATTGACATTTGCTTACCTGGCATTGCGTCCAATGTGAAACGCGCAGAAACTTCCGCAACACGTTCCGAGCCTTTGGTTATGACGATAAAATTAATGATAACCAAAATTATAAACATGATAAAGCCGACGACAGGATTGCCGCCGACGACGAAATTTCCGAACGCTGTAATAACTTCGCCTGCGTAACCATTAATCAAAATTAGTCGCGTGGAAGAAATATTCAGTGCTAATCGGAAAAGCGTCGTCACCAAAAGTAGCGATGGGAAGACGGATAAATCCAGTGCCTCCTCATTGTAAATCGCGCTCATGATGACGATTAGAGCTATTGTGATATTAAGACAGATTAGCAAATCCAAAAGCGGCGTAGGTAACGGGATAATCATCATGATAACGATCATGACGAGCGTTACGGCTATGATAACGTCGCTGTACTTTTGGATAAATGAGCCTAGTGTTTGAGGTTCTCCTATAAGTTCGTCGGTTGGTGCCGCCATTTACAGTTTCTCCTTAGAAATCATTTTCACGTTACTATAGCATAATTTCTGCTTGTACTCAATGACTTAGAAATTATATCTTTTAAATTCTTTTAAGCGGCTTTGCGGTGTTTAATTCTGTAGACATAAGCGAGAATTTCTGCCACGGCTTGATAGAGTTCAGCCGGAACCATGCCGCCCACGTCTACCGCTTCATAAAGAGCACGAGCCACGGGTTTATTTTCGACAATCAAAATATGATGTTCACGCGCAATGCTTTTGATTTTTTCTGCGACGAGATCCTGACCTTTTGCCACGACGACCGGAGCAATCATTCCCTTTTTATATTGCAGTGCAATAGCTAAATGCGTAGGGTTCGTAACGATAACATCAGCCTTGGGGACTTCCTGCATCATGCGCGACATTGCCATTTGACGCTGTTTCTGTTTGATTTTGCCTTTGATTTGCGGGTCGCCTTCCATTTGTTTATATTCGTCTTTGACTTCCTGCTTACTCATCATCAAATCCTGCGTGGTTTGCCAACGTTGATAGGCGTAGTCCGCCGCCGCCATTATCATTATCACGCCGATAACTTGAAAAGCCATAGTGAAAATTATATCTGCTGCCGTCGCCAAAGATTGTGGAAGGTCGAAGAAAATAAATTGCGGCAAGATTGGTATTTGGTCTTTTAAGTAAAGATAGAGAAAGTAGCCAATGACAATTATTTTGAACAGCGATTTAAACAGCTCGACGAGCGAACGCTTAGAAAAAATTCGTCCGAAGCCGTTAATCGGGTTGAGGTTTTCTAATTTCGGTTCTAATTTTTCTGTGGAAATCATCAGCCCGACTTGAAAACAGTTTATCCCCAAGCCGACGATTAGAATTGCGAACATAACCGGAATAACCGTTTTAGCCAAAAGAATCATAATGCCAATAAAAAGTTCGGAGATAGCTTCGGTTGACGTGCTTTGTGATAAATGCGAATAAAGATAAATCGTGTACTCGGCTATATTGCCATAAATAAATTCCCACAAAATGCGCAAGATGAGAAAGCCGATTAAAAGGACAAACGCCGTGTTAAGCTCTTGGCTCTTTGCGACCTGACCTTTTTTACGAGCGTCCTGTCTTTTTTTTGAAGTAGGCTCTTCAGTCTTCTCACCGTCAAAACGTTGCAAGTCGAAGACGAATGAGGAACTAGGAACTAGTTCCTGGTTTCTAATTTCCAAGAGCTTTGAGGGCGATTGAAATATTTGCGTACATTTCATTGAAGATCACGTCCAGAAAGAGAATATAAAACGGCAGAACCATTGAAATCATTGTCGTACCAATCATAAGTTGCATTGGGATACCGACAACGAAAATATTCATCTGCGGCATTGTTCGAGCAAGGATACCCAAGCCGACGTTCGTCAGCAAAATTGCAAAGGTAACGGGCATGGCGATTTTCATTCCGTTAATAAAAATGCCCGCCGTTAAATCAATCATCAGTTGCGGCAAGGAATCATTCCAAACCATAGAATCAATCGGGATTATACGAAAACTTTCAGCCAGCGCAGAGAGAATCACGTAATGCCCGTTCGTCACCACGAAATAAATCAGCGTCAAATTATTAAGAAATGTGCCGATCATACCGCTTTGCTGCTGTGTAGTGGGATCCATCATCTGCACCACGGCGAAACCGACTTGCATATCCATAATCTTGCCAGCCATGTTTACTGCGGCGAGCGTGATATAACCAATCAGCCCGATTAGCCAACCGATAAACAGTTCTTTAACAACGGTGAACGCGAACATTATTGTAGTTGCCGGAGCGTGTATGGTGTACATTTTCACGACGACGGGAAAAATTATGACTGCTACTAAAATTGCCGCGCAAGCTCTTATCTTTAAGGAAATGTTCATGCTACCCAAAAAGGGCGAAATAAAAAAAATGCCGCTCGAACGAGTGAGCACGAGCAAAAAGGCAGCCACTTGCCCTTGAAGTATGTCGAACAAATCAATTTCTGTCAAAGTTTCGACCTCCAATTAGGAACTAGGAATTAATCCTTACTAGTCCCTAGTTCCTACGCTCCTAGTCAGCCGATACGAGACGGTAAGCCGATAAATATTCCTGAAAAAAATTCTACCATAATTCTGAGCATCCACGGTCCGAAAATCAAAATCGCCACGAAGACCGCAATAATTTTCGGGATAAAAGCCAGTGTCTGTTCTTGAATTGAAGTTGTTGCCTGAAAGACGCTGACCATTAAACCTACCGTTAAGCCCAAACCGAGCATGGGCGCGGAAACGAGCAAAACTATCATCAACGCTTCTTGCCCCAGCTGGATAACTAAATCCCCCGACATGGTGCACCTCCGCTATCGGAAACTTACGATTATCGAACGAATGAGCAAATGCCAGCCGTCAATCATGACAAACAGCAAGATTTTAAACGGCAAGGAAATCATAACCGGTGGCAACATCATCATACCCATTGACATTAGCGTTGTCGCAACAATCATATCAATAACGATGAACGGCACGTATAACATAAAGCCGATTTGAAACGCGGTCTTCAGTTCGCTAATCATGAACGCGGGAATTAAAACGAAGGTTGAAACGTCTTCTTGAGTTTCTGGACGTTCAGCCTCGGACAGGTTCACGAAAAGTGCTAAATCCGATTCACGCGTTTGACGGAACATAAATTCGCGCATGGGTTCCAAGACATTGGTTATAGCTTCTTCCTGCGTGATTTGTCCAGCCAAATATGGTTGCAAGCCGTTGTCGTTTGCCTGTGACCAGTAAGGAGCCATTATGTAAAATGTCAAGAACATTGCCAACGAAACGATAACTTGATTCGGCGGGACGTTTTGCGTGGCGAGCGCGTTACGTAAGAAACCGATTATCACGACGATTCGCACGAAGGAAGTTGTCATCATTAAAATTCCTGGTGCGATTGTAGCCAACGTCAACACGGCGATAACTTGCAATGTCGAGGCGACTTGCTCCGGATTGTCCGCCGTGCCGACTTCTACATTTACATTCGGAATAATCGGTGCCGCCTCCGCGCAATTTGCTAAAAAAATTACGCCGACCGCGCAGATTAGAAAAAGTCTTGTCAATTTCCGCTACCTCTTTTTAAACAGCGGGATTTTTTTTATTAAACCCGACAGCGTGCCGAATTCTTGCGAGAACATATCGCCCGAATTCATTGCTTGGGCGTGCAGGTGTTCGATTAAGTCTTTGTCAGTTATCTCGCCCAAAAGATTTATATTGTGATCTGTCACACCTAACAAAAACACTCTGCCGGCCATTTCAACGGTGCAGACAGAGCGATTAGGTCCCAGTGGTAAATTTTCCAAAACTCTGCCGCCGCTTGCTGAAAGCCGCGCCGCGTTAAAACGTCCGCCGACAAATCTTGCGGCGAAATACGCCATAACCAGCACGACAGCAAATACGGCGAACAAACTGACAAGATAAGCAAGCGTAGACCACCACGAGACGCCGGTGGGTCGGGGGTCTACTTCTTCATAGCCCTCCAAATACCCGCCGGTAGCCTCCGTGACAGAAACGCCACAAAAAATTAAAAGAAAAAACACCAGCGCAACCGGGAGATAAAATTTTATTTTCTCCGTCATCAGCCGACGGCTTTGCGTACTGCTTCAAGCACACGATCCGCTTGGAAGGGCTTAACAATAAAGTCGCGTGCGCCCGCTTGGATTGCCTCTATAACCATTGCTTGCTGTCCCATTGCACTGCACATGACGATTTTTGCTTTCGGGTCGATTTTTCTGATCGCCTTGACTGCGGAGATTCCGTCCATTTCGGGCATCGTGATATCCATCGTTACCAGGTCGGGGCGCAGTTCTGCAAATTTTTCTACTGCTTTCATACCGTTTTCTGCTTCGCCGACGACTTCATAGCCGTTTTTGGAAAGAATGTCTTTGACCATCATTCGCATAAAAGCCGCGTCGTCAACGACCAAAACCCGTATTGCCATAATTGCATCTCTCCCGTTTTAAAAGATTTTAATTCTAATTTCAATCGTAACACCAAATTTTTTCGGCTACTTATTATAGCCTATACTCTTTCAATCGGCAAGCCTTGCTAAGGCTACACCGATAAAAAATTTTTATCAAGCCAAATGCGCGGCGCGTTCAGCGGGCGTAGCAATTTCGGTTATCCTCACGCCGAAATTTTCATCAATAACGACGACTTCGCCTTTTGCCAGATAATGTCCGTTGACTTGTATTTCGACAGGTTCGCCCGCCAATTTATCAAGTTCAACAATCGAGCCGCTCGTTAGGTCGAGAATTTCTTTAATAGTTTTTTTCGTCCGACCGAGTTCAACCGTCACTTGCAACGGTACGTCCAAAATCAGCCCGATATTTGCTTCGTTGATTTGTACCGGTTCCACGGAAAGGGGTGTGAACTGCGCGGGTGAAACCGGCATATTTGTTACGACGTTAGGTTGCATTTGATTTCCCCCGTATCCATAGCCCGGCGGCGGATAATAGCCTTGTTGCGGCTGTTGAGGAGGCGGCGCGTAGGCTTGTTGAGGAGGCGGGGCTGCTTGTGGAGGTGGTGAATAACTCTGTTGCGGAGCGGATGCCGGTGCTGGTGCAGGATCCGGCGCAGGAGCTGGCGCAGGTTCTTCACCGCCGCTCATCAAGGAATCAACCATTTCTTTGGCAACTTTGACGGAAATAATTTGCATTATCTCGCTATCAATCAAGCCGTCAACTTCCATTCTAAACGCGGCGCGAACCATTGGTTCTGTACTTTTATCGGCGGCAAGATCTTCTTTGCCAAAGTCAACCAGATTAACTTTTGGCGGCGAGATATCAATTTTTTTATTGAACATAGTCGACAGGCTTGTTGCCACCGCGCCCATCATTTGATTCATTGCCTCGCCGACCGCGCTCATATGAATTTCGTTAAGTTCGTGGTCGGGATTGGTGCCGTCGCCACCCATCATCAAATCCGCGATAACCGCCGCGTCCGTCGCCTGAATTGCAAAGACGTTATTGCCGTCAATGCCAACGGTGTAAGCAACTTCCACGACGAGATAAGGCAACGGGTAATGTTGTTGAATAACATTCATCGGGGCAACGGAAACCGAAGGCGTCGTTATAGAAACTTTGTGACCGAGCAGGGTAGACAAAGTCGTTGCCGCGCTACCCATTGAAATATTTCCGATTTCTCCTAGCGCGTCTTTCTCCATCGGCGACAAAATGTCGTCGGTATCGCTCGTATCGGGGGGTGCGCCGCCGCCCGCAGAATCATCACTGCTGTCACCGCCGGAGCCCGCCAACAGCGCGTCAATTTCAGCTTGAGATAAATCACTCATCATCAGCCGCATCCTCTCCTTTTTTCACAACCTGAGTTATTTGCACTGCCAGCTTTTTGCCGAAAGTGCCGGGTCTGCAGAGAAATTTTGCATTTGTGCCAATCATGCAGGGAAAATCTTCTTTAACTTTTGTATTAAGTTGCAACACGTCGCCGAAACCCAGCGTCAAGAATTCTTTAATTGTAATTTGCACGCGCCCGACTTCGACGATAAATGGAACTTGCGTCTTGTTTAGCTTTTTGCGGATAATTTCTGCGTGCCCCTTATTGTCGTCTTTTGCCACGGACGCCGATACCCAGAAAGTTGTAGTAAGTTTCGACATAATCGGTTCAAGGACTAAGTATGGTATGCAGATATTCATCATGCCTTCAACTTCGCCGAGCTTTGTTTGCAACGTGACGATAACAACCATATCATTTGGCGGGACAATCTGTGTGAACTGCGGATTTGATTCTGTTGCTTCTAAGATTGGGTTCATCGGCGTGACATTCGACCAGGATTCTTTGAAACGTTCCATAGCCGAATTTACGAAACGCCGCATGACAGCATCTTCAATTTCTGTCAGCACGCGTGTTTTCATTGCTGTGGAGCCGTCGCCGCCAAAGACGCGGTCAAGGTAAGCAAAGGCAATTTCCGTGCTTATCTCAAAAATTATGTTGCCTTTTAGCGGTGGGACGCCCAATATCGTTATAACGCTGGGATTAGCCAACGATTGAACAAATTCTTGATAGGTGAGCTGTTCAACCGACGCCACATCGACATTAACAAGCGTGCGAAGGTGCGAACTCATGTAAGTATTTAGCAGACGCGCAAAACTTTCGTGCAACATATACAGCGTGCTGATTTGGTCTTTGGAAAATTTATCCGGTCGCTTGAAGTCGTAGACTTTTATTTTCCGCGTGGTTTCTTCGCGTTTAAGTTCTTCCAGTGATGAAGAGTCTTCATTAGCGGCGGCAAGTAATGCGTCTATCTGCTCTTGTGTTAATACGTCAACAGCCAAAGTTTTCCCCCCTTTACTGCAAGAGGAAACTGGTTATGTAAACATCATAGACGGAGCCACCGCCCAATGCGGCGTTTAGCGCGTCTTTGAGTTGCTTTTTAAATTCGTCCTGCTTATCGGCGTCGAAGTCTTCAAGCGTCGTGGAGCGTAAAAATTGCGTGGCAACGTCATTGACTTTAACTTCTGCGTCGGGTTGGAGCGCGTGAGTTTCCTCATTTATAACGGATTGTTTACCGGGGTTGTACTCGACAATGATACTAGCCTTGAGGAATTTACCACTGCGCGGACCGCCAACGTTGACAAGCACGCCTTCTTTCGGGTCGCCAAGCTTAATGAAAACGCCCGCGTCGTGATAGCGCGGTTCGCCGCCTTCTTCGCCGCCGCCGGTATTTATATCGCCCATCATCTTTGTCACGACGAAAAGCGAAATGCCCGCCGCCAATGCCAAACCGACTATCACCAGCACGACAATTAATATAATGGTTTTCTTTTTAGATTGTGCAGCAGGAGGAGGCGCGGCTGCGGCTGTCTCGGCTACTTCTTTTTCTTCTTCCGGCATAATTTTTCCCCTCCACGATTACATTTGTCTCAAGGCGCGGCGATATTTCATCACGCGGCGAACGACTTCTTCTGCGGGTTCTTCGACGATAAATTTTTTCTCGTTTACCAGCGTGATTACGGTATCGGGCGTCGTTTCAATCGTTTGAATCAGTTCCGCGTTGAGGATAAACTCGCCGCGTTTCTTCGAGTCTGAATTAAATCTCGTCAGCTTAATCATGAATTGACCTCCTGTTATCAGTGCATTTTGCAGAAAAAACTTCGCCGCAAATTTTTAAAACCCTTTCAATAATAAATCAAAATTTTTGCACGAACATTTTACACCTACAGTCCGCCTTGTCAATACGCCGCTTGATAAATGCCGCCGCCTGTTATAAAATCAAAAAAATTTGCGAGGTGAATCATCATGGTAAAAAATTTTTACTTGGAAAAAATTTTAGAACTGAAAAATAATTTCTCCGTTAAAATAATTTCTGGTGTGCGCGGCGTCGGCAAAACTTTTTTGTTGAAAACTTTTGCGGAAAAATTGCGGGCAGACGGCGTCAATGATGGCGAAATAATTTTTATCGACTGCTCAACAAATGATCGCCCGAAAAATTTTCAACAGCTTTATAATCTTGTCATGGCGAAAATCCCTGAATCGGAAAAATTTTTTCTGCTGATTGACGATATCGACCGCGTAGATGAATGCGAAAAGACGATTAATGCGATTTTTGTCGGTACACCCGCAGAAATTTACGTGACGTGTTCGAGCGCGACGCTTGTTGGAAAAATTTCCGCGCTCCTGTCGAAAAATTGCGATGTGTTGAAAATTTATCCGCCGTCTTTTTCTGAACACGCAAAAAAATTTTCGCCGAAAAATTTATCGAACGCCCTGCAAAATTATCTGCGTTGTGGTTCGCTGATTGATACCGTGGGCGCGGGCGAAAAATTTATTCCGGCTATACTGCGCGGGGCGGCTCATGAATTGATATTTGACATTGTCGAAAAAAATTCTCTGCAGAACGCAAGACTTTTCCGCCAGCTGATGATAAACTTCGCGCAAAATGTCGGCAAGCAGATTAATCCGCATCAACTGCTAAAAATTTTGACGGACGGCGGCTGCTCAACCAACAGTAATTCAATTCAAGTTTATTCGGAAATCGGTGCACAACTTTTTATTAAACTTCCGCGGCTGGACGTTCGGAGGGGAAAAATTATGCCGGTCGGTGGAAAATTTTATTGCATTGACAACGGAATAATCGCCGGTCTCGCCGAAGTTGACGAAAAATTTTTGGTGGAAAATGCTGTCTGCGTGGAACTGTGGCGGCGCGGCTATAACGTCAGCTACGGTCAAGCGGGCATGATGACGATAACTTTTGTTGCCCAGCGCGGCGATGAAAAAATTTTTATCAATGTCCTGCCGCTTGACAAAAGTATTTCCATTCGCAAGGGCACGCGCTCGCTACGTTCTTTGCCCGCCGATACGAAAAAAATTTTAATCACCGCCAAGCCTGTAAAAAAACTCGGCGATATAGAAAACATAACTTTGCGAGATTTTCTGTCCGGCAAATAGAAAAATTTTTTGTACTTTTTTTTTCAGCTTGCAGGTTTTTTTTTTCACATATAGAAATAACGGGGCAAAACTGAATTAAAAGCATCTTTTCTTTTCAAATAAGAAAGCAGGCTGATGATGATAGGAAGTTGAAAATTTTTGGGATTTCGCTGACGCCCGCTCCACTAAGCAACGTAAAAAATATACTGTAGAAAAATTTCGTTTCGGTGTTATAATTGCGGGCATGAAGTTTTGATTTGTTAGTAAGTCGGAGGTGTCCTTTCATGGCAGAACGTGAAATAAAATATCGCGGCTTGAAAACTTTTCAAATATTTAGCGGCGAGATGAAGAGCGTTTGGATCTACGGTTTCTATCTTAAGCGCGGCACTTACGGCGATCCCGGCCCGCAAGCACATATCTTTGTTTATGAAAATGGCTATGAAGGCTATCGCGTGGACGCCAAGACTATCGGGCAATTTACGGGGCTTGTTGACAGCATAGGCAAAGAAATTTATGAGGATGATATTATTGCTCTAGATGACGGGCGGCTGGGCATTGTGGAATTTCACAACGGCGGCTTCGTTGTCAGTTATGGCAACAACATTCGACAAGCTCTATACGACATACAAAATTGGAAGGTTACGATTTTGGGCAACCGTTTTGAGAATCCGGAATTGCTGGTTAAAACTTCAATAGTGCCAAAAAAAAACGAACTGGACGGACAAGAAATACAAAGCGAAGATTTTAAATTGGAAATTGTATCAAAGGAGTGAGTCGCGTGCTCAAAAAATTTTTGGCAGCTTCGTTGATGATTTTCTTTTTGTCGAGCGGCGCGGTTCAAGCTTACGATCTCCCAAAATTTAAACCAGACAAAAAAGTCACTAAAACCGTCAAACAAGAAAAAGGTCCCATGCTCAAAAGCGATTGGAAGAGCGCGGAACTTTTCGAGCAAAAACTAAAAGCGCGGTTGGCAATGGGAAAAGAACTTTCCCCCGCTGATCCTGCGCGTTCGCCTGCGGATAAAAATTATGTGTTCGTTGCCTTTTATAACGGCGCACCGTTTTTCTTAGACAAATATTCAATCACAATCCGGAAAAATTTCGACGGCAAAAAAGTTTGGGAACAAAAAATTTTTCCGATAAGCCCGAATTATTCTAACAATAATGCCAAGGCGACTCACCAAAAATTTTGTCTGGCGGACGGAAAATTTTATAACTCAACAAAAGAAAAGGACGCTCTTTCGGACGTGGCAGATGAAACGGATAGGAATTTTTTGCAGGAATGTTTCAAGGTCGGCTACTATTTCGCTTTTGGTGAAGAGGGTTCCAACAGTTAAAGAACACTTATAATAAGCTATAAAACAATCCAAAAATATAAGGAGGTGAAATCCGTTACTGA
>CAJONF010000030.1 GCA_905236665.1 uncultured Selenomonadaceae bacterium
CAGGAAAGCCGCAATGATATTCTTGACGCTCTGCGCGGTTCGGATATGGTTTTCATAACGGCGGGCATGGGCGGCGGTACAGGTACGGGCGCGGCTCCGGTCGTGGCAGAATGTGCACGGGAAATCGGCGCGTTGACAGTTGGAGTCGTCACTCGTCCCTTTACCTTTGAAGGTCCTAAGCGCAAAAAAAATGCCGATATTGGCATTGATAACTTAAAACGCCATGTCGACACGATTATAACAATCCCGAACGATAGACTTTTGCAGGTTGTCGATAAGAAAACGCCTATGACGCAAGCTTTTACAATCGCTGATGATATTTTGCGTCAAGGCGTCAAAGGCATTTCAGATTTAATCGCGGTGCCAGGTCTGGTTAATTTAGACTTCGCGGACGTTAAATCAATCATGAGCAATGCCGGTTCCGCGCTTATGGGTATTGGCGAGGCTTCGGGGGAAAATGCCACTGTTGATGCAGTAAAAGCCGCGATTGATTCTCCGCTCCTTGAAACTAGTTTGCAGGGTGCACGCGGCGTTCTGTTAAATATTATGGGTGCAACGGATTCTTTGTCTATGCTGGAAGTCAACGAGGCGTCAACAACTGTACAAGAGGCGGCTCACCCCGACGCAGAAATTATTTGGGGCGTCAGCGTCGATGAAACTTTGGGCGATAAAGTCTCAGTCACGGTTATTGCCACGCGCTTTGATGAAGAGGACGAAGAAATCGAAGAGCCTGCACCAATTCAATCTGCAACCGAATCACCGCAGAAATCTTCTCTTGGTAACTTCAACTCTAATTTCGACAACAATAACAATCAATCCGGCGGCAACCTTGAACTGGACATTCCAATCTGGATGAGAACACGCAAGTAATTAATCACTGATTGAAAACCGCGGATCACATTCAAAGGTTCTTTTCCACGGCAACGTAACTTTTAAATCTTCAATGCGCCAACGATTCGGCAAAAATAAATTCTTGGCGGCGAAAGCAGACATTTTTTCGTTAAGCAAAACTTCAAGCGGTTGAACTTTCTCTTTTAAGTCGCCGGGATCGCCCGCGCCCTGCAAACCATAGCTAGCTCCGACAATTTCATTGCGGATATTTGCCTGATAAGCCCACTCGTCAAGATAGCGCGTGATTAAAAGTTCATCAATATCCCGCTCGTCCATGAACTTTGTTAAAATGCCCGCGCCGATAACAAAACCGCTTGAATTTGTTGCGGTATTCCAGCCGCCGTAAGCACGAATTTTAAATTGTAAATCTTCGCGCTTAAGCTGATTCATCAAGCCGTTATCCGAGCCATTACCAAAAGCAACGTCGGCAATGGCAACGGGATAATTTTTCCCCACGAAACTTTTTACAATGCTCATAAAAGCTTTAAGGTCGCCATGTCGGTTGACCTTATTTTTTTTCAAATTACTAGCCTCAAAAGTTTTTCCATTGGCGCGAGTGTTTACGGCAAGTACAAGATCTGCGCGTTCCGGCTCAGGAATTCTCAAGCCGCCCGCCGCAATAATCGCCGCGTCAATCGAAATGCCAATCGGTTCGTTGCAGTAAGTCGGGAAAGTCGCCGCGCCTTTGCCAGCATTATATTCAACGGAAATGAACGGGCGATAATCCATGTCGCGAACTATGGCGCGGGAAATCATCAGCATACCCAGTTCGTCTGCACCGGAAGTAACTTGCATGACGGTTTTGCCCATGTCGCTTGCCAATTCAGTTAAACGGCGGCTCTCCCTGTGAGTCTGTGAATAAATCGCGCTGTCGTCGCAACCGAGCAGAAAATAATCAAAGACGCCCGCCCGTGTGTACTCAACGAAAAGTTCATTAGCATCAGAATTTTTTGCACGGCGTTTAAACCAATCGTCTAGGTACTCTTGCGGAATTTCTGCTGATAATTTTTTCAATCGACGATTGTCGCCATCCTTAAGTTCGCCCATTTCTTGTTTATCAATTAGCGCGGTATATTGGAAAATTTTTGCACCGTGCGTCTCGTAATAGGGAACTTCACCCTTGAAATTGTAACTTGGCGTGCGCATAATCGTTCCAATCGCGTAAATCGGCAGATAAGGAAATTTTTCGTTGAAAGTTTTAAATCTTTTTGCGCGGGATAAAATTTCTTCTGCTGATAAATCGTGCACACGCGAGGCAACTAAACTTCCATAAATCAATGAATCTGTCGACAGGACGGCATAATTTGCTTGAGGCGCGTTTTCATAAAGCCAATCCCACATTTTTTCCGGATCGCCTTTAAAACTTTTTGAACCGAGAATTTCATCTGGCGGCGTCAAAATTTCATAGCCGAGCTTTTCTGCAACCTGCACTACTTGAAATAAATTGCATGGGCGATTATCTATCGGCACATACAAAATTTTTTTACTCTGTGCAAATGCCGTAGACGCTGTAAAAATTATCACTGCCACTAACAAAAAAAGTAGCTGTTTCATAAAAATCTCCTTCCGAAAAATTTTTTCCACATTGTATCAAAATTTTCTGTATTTGCCAAAGAAAATTAATTGACTTTAACGCTAGTCTAATTTAAAATCAAAGGCGGAGGTGGGTTAAATGTTGGATAAAAGATTGAACCCTGAAGAGGCTAAAAAAGTCCAAGAGTCAAAGTGGTACCCCAAATATCACGTCGCGCCGCCGGTTGGCTGGCTCAATGATCCGAACGGTTTCTCCTACTACAAGGGCGAGTATCACATTTTCTATCAGTATCATCCGTATTCCGTGAACTGGGGTCCTATGCATTGGGGACATTCCACAAGTAAAGACCTTTGCCATTGGGAACATCAGCCGATTGCTATTACGCCCGGCGCATTTTCCGAAGGTCACGAATGGTACGATTGGGACGGTTGCTTCAGCGGTTGCGGTTACGAGTTTGACGGCAAGCTCTGGCTTATGTACACGTCTCAAAGATTCAATGGCCCTGGCGGCGTCAATTCTTCCGCGGAGAATCCTTCCGGTTATAATCCTTCCGGCTCTGCTGGCGGCGGAAATGTCACCGAGCGTCAGTGCTATGCTTATTCAGAAGACGGAATTAATTTCACGAAGTATGAAAAAAATCCCGTCATCGATATTCCGAACGATCACCCGATTATCGCCAACATCGACTTCCGC
>CAJONF010000031.1 GCA_905236665.1 uncultured Selenomonadaceae bacterium
ACGCGAGTAGCTCCGGCAAAAGCGGACGCGGCGAAGCAGGAATGGGACATAAGAGTTTACAACTTTTTATAAGTTCTCAGTAACGGTATTTTTATGGACGCCAATGTAAAAATCGTGCTGGATCAGTATTTTGAGGGAGCCGCCGAACTTAAGCCTAATCTCTTCGTTCCCGTGCGCGATAACCGAGTTTTGGAGGAAGGACTCATCATTGCATTTTTCAGCGAGACTGAACCTTCAACGCTAATTATCAGCGATGACCAGGAAATTTTTGAGGGTGATATTCTCGTTTACCCGAAGACGCGCCAATTTTGCTATGTTGACGACATTCGCCATATTTCCGGCAAAGCTATTTACGTCGCTCACTACCACACCAAACATCAACGCATAGCTCACGTACCTTTTGACGCTGAATAAAAAATTCAGGAATGGGACATTCTAGTTCTTAGTTCCTAGTTCCTACAAAATATCGTGCGTTGTCGCCGGATAACGCAAGGGCATTTGCATACGGACTGTAGGCAAGGGCATTAAGCCCAGGAAAGTTCGTTGCGAATGCCCTTTATTTTTGCGGAGGAATTATAAATGATTTTTTTTCCGATAACATTAGCAGTTTTAGCAAACGTCTTTTATCATATAGCCAGCAAATCAATTCCCGCCGAGCAAAACGCCTTCATGGGCTTAATCGTCAACTATGCCACAGCACTCATTGCAAGCACGATTTTATTTTTAATCACGCCGCACGAAAAAATTTTAATCGAGGCGGCAAAAACAAATTGGGCGTGCGTGCTTATGGGCTTATCAATTACGGGCGTGGAAGTCGGCTTCATCATGATTTATCGGGCGGGCGGCGAAATTTCCACTGCGTCACTAATCGTGAGTATTTTAATCGCGCTGGCAATGCTGATTATCGGCGGATTTTTTTATCACGAACAAATTTCTGCTCAAAAAATTTTCGGCGCGGCTCTTTGCATAGCGGGCGTGATTGTGTTATCGTTAAAATAAAAATGAAAGGAACGATTCATTTGGCTGATAAAAAATTTTTCGGCGCAGTGCAAGAAATCCGCATTAAGCTCACGGATTCGATAAACGCGGGTAAAGATCCACTTGAAATTATTTTAGAGCTGGCAAAAAATCTCGGAGAAATTTCCGGCGAAGATTCTTTTTACGACACAACACGCGAACAAATTTTGGCAGTTTACGGTTTTGCGCTGAAAAAAATTTTTATTTTGGACGACGAACTTGCTCAAGTCAAAGCTCGGCTGGAAAAAATTTCTGCGGCTTACGAAAACCCCGAATTCACCGAAGAAGAACGTATTCGCATTGGTTACGCGCTGGAAAATCATAAAAAAGAAATCGAACGCTTGGAACGTTTAAAAAATTCATGATACAAGACATTTTAACGATAATGTGGCGTGATTGGATAGTTTTGCGTCGCAGATTAAAAAAATTTATTTTATCGCGGCTCGTCACGCCGATTTTATACTTAGTTGCATTCGGTTGGGGATTGGGACGAAATATCAATCTCGCGTCTGGTAGCTACATGGATTTTTTAGTGCCGGGGATAATCGCGCTAAATACAATGAACGTCAGCTACATGAGCATAACCACGGTGCACGCTGAACGCGTCTATCATAAAAGTTTGGAAGAATATTTAAGTGCACCGATTGAGCCGGCGGCATTTGTTTTGGGAAAAATTTTTTCTGCGGTTATTCGTGCGTTGATATCAACAGCTTTAATTTTGTGCGTAGCGTTAAGTTTCGGCGCGAATTTAAAATTTTTTGCTGAACCGCTGAATTTTTTCTCTGTCATTGTGCTAAATTCTATAATTTTCGCAAGTGTTTGCTTCTGCGCGGCGTTGAAAGTCCAAACTTACGAAGAATTAGCTCAGGTCAACACCTACCTTTTAATGCCGATGAGTTTTTTGTGCGGAACTTTCTTTTCAACGGCAGAATTGCCGCCGCTCGTGAGAATTTTTATAAATTCCCTGCCGCTCACGCACACAAGCCAACTTTTGCGCGACGGATTCAACGCGCCGTCTTTTTTTATCCTGTCAGCTTATGCAATCGTTTTAATTTGGCTTGCGATAAAATTTTTTAAGAGGTTATCAGCGTGAAACACAATCAATCAAAACTTTGCACCACGCAAATAGAAAATTTTTCTGTTAAAGTCGGGGACTTAATCATTTTTGAGGACGTGAATTTTACTCTGCATTGCGGCGAATTAACCGCTTTAATCGGTCCGAACGGCGCGGGCAAGTCCACTTTGCTAAAATCTATCCTCGGCGAAGTAAATCACAGCGGAAAATTAAATTATTTCGACGCAAAAGGCGAACATTTGCGCCCGATTATCGGTTATGTGCCGCAAACTTTAAAATTCGACGCCACAAACCCTACAACTGTTTTAGATTTGTTTATGGCGTGTTTAACGGCGCGTCCGGTGTGGCTTTGCAGTTCAAAATTCATTCGCGAGCGCGTAATAAAAAACCTCCGGCGCGTAAAAGCTGAATATTTAATCGATAGGCGGCTAGGAGCACTTTCCGGCGGCGAATTGCAGAGAATTTTATTAGCTTTGGCTCTTGATCCGCTCCCAGATTTACTTTTGCTCGACGAACCGATTAGCGGCGTCGATAAAATCGGCATGAGAATTTTTTATGAACTCGTCGCCGAATTAAAAGCCGCAGAAGATATCGCAATCCTTTTAATCTCTCACGATTTAGAAATGTTGGAACGTTTTGCCGATAAAGTCATTCTTTTAAACAAACGCGTGATAAAATCCGGAAATGTTCGCGAAGTTTTTCAATCTCAAGAGATGAGCGAAGTTTTTAAAAGAATTTAATCGCTGAAAAACTTCTTTTAGGCAATTTTTCTTGACTTAAGTGGACTCGAAGGAATATTATAATCAAAACCCCTGCGCGGGGATAAATTTTTAAACAGGGAGGAAAATTTTTATGGCTAAACAAGCTCCGGTCGTCGGCTCGAAGAATGTTACCGGCGAAAATTATCAAGGCTCGGCGGCAAAAGTTTATTTCACGAAAAAAATTGACGCTGAACATTTAATTAAACTCTACAAACTCATTAACGAAAATATTTTTGGAAAAGTTGCTATCAAACTTCACACAGGCGAAAAAAATGGTCCCAACATCTTGCCGCGGGACATGGTACAAAAATTTCAGGCGCAAGTTCCAAATTCTGCTATCGTTGAATGCAATACGCTTTACGAAGGCGACCGCTACACGACCGAAGGGCACCGCGAAACTTTAAAAGTTAACGGCTGGACTTTTTGCCCAGTCGATATCATGGACGAAGACGACAAAGTTGTTAATCTGCCTGTTCGCAACGGCTTCCACCTTAAAGAAGTTGCCATGGGCGCGCATTTGGTCAATTATGATTCGCTTATCGTCCTCACGCATTTTAAAGGGCACTACATGGGCGGTTTTGGCGGCTCAATGAAAAATATCGGTATTGGAAATGCGTCGGGTCATCTTGGAAAGGCGCAAGTTCACGGCTTAGATCCCGCTAATGTCCCCGAAGATTTTGAGACTTGGCCGACAAAAGAATATTTTATGGAATTAATGTGCGACAGTGCGCAAGCGACTTGTAATTATTTCGGCAAACACATAATTTTTATCAACGTCATGCGCCGCTTGAGTGTTGACTGCGACTGCGCGGGCGTCACTGCTGCCGAACCGACCATGAAGGATATCGGAATTGCCGTTTCGACTGATATTTTAGCGGTTGATCAAGCTTGTGCCGATATGATTTACGCCGCACACGATAGCCACGACATGAAAGAGCGAATCGAAACCCGCCACGGTCTGCGCCAACTTAGCGCGATGGCTGAAAAAGGTCTCGGAAATCCTCAATATGAACTGATTGAGATTGAATAAATCTTCTTGATAAAAATTTCTTACCGCTCGAATTTTTTCGGGCGTTTTTTTATTTGAGCCAAAATTTTTCTGCCAGCTTTAAATTTTTTCTGCGCCATGCTAAAATTATGAAAAATTTTTTTGGGGGAAGTTTATTGAACGCTTTAATTACAAAAATCGAATCCGGAAGCCTCGCAGAAGAATTAGAACTAGTCGCGGGTGATAAAATCTTAAAAATTAACGGAAAATCGCCGCTAGATATAATTGATTTAAGTTTTTTGCTCGCTGATGAGGAAATTGAACTTTTAATCGAACATTCCGACGGAAATAAAGAAATTATCGCGTTTGAAAAGGATTTTGACGAAGAATTAGGCGCAGAATTTGAATCTGCTGTATTTAATGGCGTTCGTCAATGTAAAAATCACTGCGTTTTTTGTTTTGTCGATATGATTGCGCCGAATTTGCGAAAAACTCTTTATATCAAGGACGATGATTATCGTTTGTCATTTTTATTCGGAAATTTCATTACGCTGACAAATTTAACCGAAAAAGACTTCAAACGAATAAAAAACTATCATTTATCGCCGCTTTTCGTCTCAATTCACACGATGAATCCAGATTTACGTGCAAAAATGCTAAGAACACCGCTTGCCGCAAAAATTCAAACGCAATTAGACAATTTGGAACGCGCCGGAGCACAATATCACACGCAAATTGTACTTTGCAGAGATTTAAACGACGATTTGGAATTAAATTACACGATTTCGGAGCTTTTAAAGCGACGTCCTTACGTTTTGAGCCTGGCAATAGTCCCTGTCGGCGTTACAAAATACAGAAAAGATAAATTTCCGCTAAAACAATTCGATAAAAAATCGGCAGAAAAAGTTATTTCGCAGGTTGAAACATTTCAAAAGAAAATTCGCGCAGAAACCGGCAAAACTTTTATTTATTTAGGCGACGAATTCTATTTTTTAGCCGAAAAAGAGTTTCCACCGCTAGAATTTTACGATGATTTTCCGCAAATAGAAAACGGAATCGGTATGACGCGAAATTTTATTGAGGAAATCGGAAATTTAGAACTGGAAATTTATAAAAATATAAAAATTAAAATTGATGTGGTTAGTGGCACGTCTTTTGCGAAGATTTTAAAGAAAATGACCAAAAATATGCCGAATGTTAGAGTTTTACCGGTTGAAAATAAATTTTTTGGCAACAAAGTAAATGTTTCGGGCTTGCTGACGGGCGGAGATATAATCAACGAATTAAAAAATGCTAGTGGCGACCGCGATTTAATTTTAATTCCGGCAACGGCATTAAAATCCGGCGAAGAAATATTTTTAGACGATATTTCACTAGAAAAAATGCGAAAAATCTTCAATCCGGCTAAAATTATTCCGATTCATGACGGTTTTGAATTCAAAAAAGCATTAAAAGGAGAAATGTAAATGAGTAAAGCGATAGTAGCGATAGTTGGTCGCCCGAATGTCGGGAAATCGACGCTTTTTAACCAAATTGGCAAGAAAAAAGTCTCGATTGTCGACGATATCGCGGGAGTAACGCGAGATAGAATATATATGGACGCGATTTGGCTAAATCGTGAGTTCACATTGATAGATACGGGCGGAATTGAGATAAAAACGAGCGATAAAATGCGAAATGAAATACGAATTCAAGCAAAAATCGCTGTAGACGAGGCAGATGCGATAATTTTTGTAGTAGACGGGCGCGCAGGCTTAACTTCAGACGATGAAAACGTTGCAAAATTTCTGCGCGGCTCAAAAAAACCGATAATTTTAGCTGTAAATAAAATTGACGGCATAAATTTAGAAAATGAAGTTTTTGAGTTCTATAATTTAGGATTAGGTGACCCGATAGGAATTTCAGCGAGCAATGCGCTAAATTTAGGCGATTTATTAGATAAAGTGGTAGAAAATTTGCCTAAAGACGAAAAAAATACTCAAAAAGACGACGATGAAATAAAAATTGCGGTAATTGGACGACCAAACGTGGGAAAATCATCATTAGTTAATAAAATGCTGGGTGAAGAGCGCGTAATAGTCAGCGAAGTACCAGGAACGACTCGCGACGCGATTGACACACATTTTTTCATTGACGGAACGAAATTTACGCTAATAGACACGGCTGGAATGCGAAAAAAATCAAAAATTGATGAACCAGTCGAAAGATACAGCGTGATTCGCTCACTTCGAGCGATAGATAGGGCAGATGTTGTGCTAATGTTGATAGAAGCACCGGTCGGAGTGACTGAACAAGATAAAAAAATAGCCGGATATGCGCACGATTCCGGAAAAAGTTGTGTAATAGTTGTAAATAAATGGGATATTTTCCCGAATAAGCACGACAAATCGACAAATCGATTTACAGATGAGCTTAGAGAGCGTTTAGGATTTTTGCAATACGCCCCGGTAGTTTATATCAGTGCTTTGACGGGACAAAGGGTTGAGCGCGTGACGGAATTGGTAAAATTTGTGGCGGAACAGCACTCAATGAGAATTCAAACCAGCGTTTTGAACGAATTAATTCGCGATTGCGTGGCAATAAACCCGCCGCCGAGCAAAAAAGGCAAATCTGCAAAGATTTTTTTCGCCACACAAGCAGATATTTGTCCGCCACGATTTATTTTATTCGTAAACGAGCCGGAACTTTTGCATTTTTCATATATTCGCTTTATAGAAAACCGTTTGCGAGAAAGTTTTGGGTTTGAAGGCACGCCGTTAAAGTTTGTAATCCGAAAACACAAGCAAAATCCGGACGAACAATAAAAAATACGACTTAAATCAATAATAATTGCGCGTTGTCAAAAAAAAATGCGGTGCTATAATGCAAATCGTTTCAAGGGAATGGAAAAATCAGTAACAGGTTGAAAAAAATCTTCCGCGACGGTGTTTTGGCGGCGGGCACAGAAATTTTGATTGTTCGCTGACAATCGGTCTAACATCGTTTTGCTCATTCGATAAATTTATTTAAGACCAAAAATCCCTCCCTATTTCTCGGTTTGCGCCGTAAAAATATACCACCCTTTAACAGAAAAATACCCTCTCCAAAAAAAATCCCCGCTTGTGGCGGGGGTTTTTGAGTTTTAGAACAAATTTTAAAGCAAATTATTAAGATCTTTAGAAATTTCGGTCAAACATTTCTTAAAAGCACCGCGTCTGGCGCGTAAATCGCTACCTTTGGAGCTTTCTTCGTCACTTGCGGCGAACATATCGACAACTTCGGTCGAAGTGCAAAGATACGCGTCAAGTTGAATAGAAATTCGGGATTTTTCGCGGTGATTTGAGCTATTATGCTTATCAATGACGGCATCGGAAATAATTACGTAAACAACCTTTTTACAGCCGCTCATATTGGTAAAATTAATTAAATCGGACTGTTGCGGGGGTTGTTCGCCGATAAAACCGCGTTTTAGCCAATATTTTTTGTAACGAGTCTGCAAATCGTTGCCAACGACGATTTGTTCACCACTGAGCGGCTTAATTACGCTTTGAACAATTTTATAATAATCGCTGGTTTTAAATTCTACGCCGCCGACAATTACAAAACCGATATTTTGATTTTGAGCCGCCGAAGCCGTGCAATTTACCAAAAAACAGAGCATAAACGCCGCAATAAAGAAAATTTTCCTCAAAAAAATCTCCTCCAATCAAATTTTATTTAAAATTGTTTCGTCAATTAATCTGCCGTTCGCCAAAAAACATTTTATAGTTAAAGTTTTATCTCCAACATCAATAGTCAAATAATTATTCGTTTCGGGCTGTGGAGCGACGAATTTATCTAATTTATGGTCAATCCAAAGCCCGCCGTAGCGAACATTTCCGCTGACACCGGTTAAAATGTAAAGTGGTCCGGTTTCGTCGTGCTGAAAATTTTTTATGCGCCCGCGGTTGCGATAAGTATGCAAATGCGCGGAAAAAACCACGTCCACGCCTAAATTTTCAAATTCCGGCATAAAAATTTTGCCAACATCCGAAAAACCTTCCTCTCGATTAGGTTTTCCGTTAATTCGATACTGCAAAACGTCTTTATGAATAAAAACAATTTTCCAAGGCTTATCACTTGCTTTTAAATCTTCGCGGAGCCAATTTTTTTGCGTTTCGATGAGATTTGGCGCGAAATGTTCTAATTCGTCCCATTGGCTGTCTAAAACGACGAAATGCGCCGCGCCGCAGTCAAAGGAATAAAACCTGCGCGAAAAATTTTCCAAACCGTTATCCGGCGTGGCAAAATAATTTAAAAAAGAAATGGGCGGGCGAAAAGTCCACTCCCGCGTATAAGTTTCGTGATTGCCCAAAACTGGCGCGAATGGAATAAGCGGCAAATGACGTTCAATTCGCGATAACCAATCCTCCCACTGCGCCCGATCTTCGCCGTTATCGACCAAATCGCCGACATTCACGAAAAAATTTGCGTTTGGATTGCGTTCAAAGGCTCCGCAAGCTACGCCGCCCCAAGTGTCGTACTTGCCGCCACATTGCGAATCGGGAAAAATAATCGCCGTGAATTTTTTGTATTTAAAAGAGCTTTTCAACTCGTACCAAGCGGTAGCCGCGTCGCCGTCCACCACTCGATATTCGTAAAGTTTATTTGGCAAAAGATTTTCTATCTGCGCGGTGTACTGAAAATTTTTCTTGGCGTCATCGGTAAAAGTTGATTCTTTGGCGGGAAAAGTATTTATTTCGTCGCCATTTGCCAAACTAACTTCGACGATTGGATTTTTCAACGGCATATCACTCTGCCACATAATGCAACGCGCCGTTGAAAGGTCTTTCGTGACGATTTGGCGGAGAAATTTTATCTCCAAACTTTTTTCAGCGGTATTTGTCGACAATTTACAACCGGTAAACAAAGTTGCTACGCCAATCGCCGCGAATTTAAAAAAATTTCTTCTGTTCAAGCTACGTACTCCATAAATACTAACTACTATCAAAATTTTTTTATTTATAACATACACAAAAGCTTTTTGCAATAAGCGAAAAACCTCGCCAATCTATTTTAGCAATCCCGCGATTATTTTATTAAAATTGTGAGCTGTGGAAATTTTTACTAAAACCTTGCGTCAAAAAATTTTCTGTGCTAAAATGCGCGTGTCTTTTTTTAGAGAAGAGGTGATTTATGTGTCTGCTTACTGTGAAATTTGTCAAAAAGGCGCGATGTCTGGAATGAACGTTAGCCACTCGCACTTGAAGACCAAACGCAAATGGAAACCGAATATTCAACGCGTGCGCGCTCTTGTTGACGGCGAAATTAAACGCGTCAACGTCTGCACCCGTTGCCTTCGTTCCGGTAAAATTCAGCGTGCTGTTTGAACTGAATAAATAAAACCTCCTATGATAAATAAATCGTAGGGGGTTTTTGCTGTCACAAAGGAGAATAAAATTGTACATAATCGGATTAACGGGCGGCATATCTTGCGGGAAATCTGCCGTCGCGGAAATTTTGCGCCGCCGTTTTGGGGCTGTGACGCTGGATATTGATAAAGTGACGCGCTGGCTTTTGAAACCCGGCGGAATTTTATTTGAAATTTACGTTCAACACTTTGGCAAATACGTCGTCACGCCGGAAGGCTCACTAAACAGAAAATTAATCGGCGAAATTATTTTTAATCACCCCGACGAACGCGAATGGATAAATTCCGTGGCTCACCCCATACTTTTAAATAAAGCGCGGGATTTTTTAGTCGAATGTTCGGAGGTGGGTATGCCTTTAGTAGTTTTGGAAGTTCCGTTGCTATTCGAGGCGGGCTGGGAACATTTATTCGACGAGATTTGGGCGGTTTATACGAAAAAAAGTTTTCAAGTAATACGGTTGATGACTCGCGATCACTTAACCAGGCAACAAGCATTGACAAGAATAAAGGCGCAGATGTCCGCAGAAGAAGTTTGCCGCCGCGCTGATGTAAAAATAAAAAATGTTGGCAACTATGCGACGATTTGCCGACAAATTTTTAAAGCTTTACGCAAGCGCACTTTCTAAAACTTTTTTTATCCTGCTGAGCGGCAGGAAATTTTTTTTTTACGGAAAATTTATACGCGTGACACATTGAAGTTATAAAAATAAAATCAGGAGGATTTAAAAATGAAAGTTATATTGCAGCAAGATGTTAAAAAAGTCGGAGTAAAAGGAGATGTCGTTGAAGTTTCGGACGGTTACGGGAGAAATTATCTTTTGCCGCGAAAATTAGCTGTGGAAGCCAGCGTTGCGAATTTAAACAGCGCAAAAGTTAAAGCAGAAAATAAAGCTCGCAAAATTCAGCAGGAAGCGGACGAAGCTAAACTTTTGGGCGCACAACTTGAGAAAATTTCCGTCAAAGTCCCTGTGAAAATCGGAAAAGACGGAAAACTTTTTGGTTCTGTCAGCAGTTCAGACGTTGCAAAGGCTTTGAAGACGAATCATTCACTAAACGTAGACAAACGCAAAATTTCTTTGCAGAATGAAGTTACCGGAACGGGAATTTACGACGCTATTATTAAACTTCACCCCGAAGTTGCCACGAAAATTAAAGTTGAAGTCGTTGCAGGTTGATTATGTTTAAAAAATTTTTTGGAAGTAAAAATTCTACTCAACCGCGGCAAGAAACCGACATTGACCGAGAAATTTCCGCGCTGTATGCAATTTTAGTTGATGTAATGGGTTCTGATCGATTAGTTTTGCAGGCAGGCAAGATGGACGCGCTTAGATATATGCGTTCGCCAGACCCAGCAGAAAGAATTTTAGCCCTTCGCAGAATCTTAGAAGAAAATCCTACACTTTATCCCCCGCCGAAATCGTCGGAAATTCAATCGCAAATCGTCCTGCTTTCCGAAATGATAGCCGATATTATGGCGCGGCGACAGATTGAAGATAAAATCGAGCGCAAAATCAATGAAAAACTAGAAAAAGAACATCAAGAGTACGTAAAAGATATTCGTATGCAGGTTTTGCGCGAAGAAAATAATTCTGAATCACCACATGACCAGAAAAAACGCGAAGAATTGCAAGAATTAGAAGAAATTCACTTAACACAGTCAGTTATGGAGCTTTTGCGCCCGAAATCACTTGAAGAAATTGTTGGACAGGAGCGCGCAGTTAAATCTTTACGTTCAAAACTGTCCTCACCCTATCCACAGCATTTAATTTTGTATGGTCCACCAGGCGTAGGCAAAACAACTGCGGCAAGATTGGTTTTAGAAGCCGTTCGCGGAAAAAATTTAAGCCCTTTTGGCGAAGACGCGCCTTTTATTGAAACTGACGGCACAACTTTGCGCTGGGATCCGCGTGATGTGACAAATCCGCTGATTGGCTCGGTGCACGACCCGATTTATCAAGGTGCACAACGTCAATTAGCTGAAAGTGGCATTCCTGAACCAAAACCAGGGCTTGTAACTGATGCTCACGGCGGAATTTTATTTATTGATGAGATTGGCGAGATGGATATTATGCTTCAAAATAAATTATTAAAAGTTTTGGAGGATAAACGCGCCTTTTTCGAGTCAAGCTACTACGATCCGACAGATGAAAAGGTTCCGCCGTATGTAAAAATGCTTTTTGAAAACGGTGCGCCTGCAGATTTCGTTTTAATCGGTGCTACAACTCGTGATTCTTCACATTTAAACCCAGCATTGCGTTCACGATGCGCTGAAATTTATTTTGAACCGCTGACACCCGCGCATATCGTTGAAATTATAAACAATGCCGCCAAAAAATTAAATGTTGAGTTGGAAGACGGGCTTGCAGAAACTATCAGCGAATACACGATAGAAGGTCGCAAGGCAATTAATATTCTTGCCGACGCTTACAGCTTAGCTTTAGATCGCGCTGAAGAAAAGATTTTGCATATCGAACACCCGATTAAAATCGAAAAGCGCGATGTTTACGAAGTTACGCAGGTCAGCAGGCTTTATCAATACGTAACTAAAAAGGCGTCGAATAAACCCGCCGTCGGACATATTTTCGGGCTTGGGGTGAGCGGTTTTCTCGGTTCTGTTATCGAAATTGAAGCTGTAGTTTTTCCTGCGTCGGAAAAAGGCAAAGGTACGATTCGTTTTAATGAAACTGCCGGCTCTATGGCCAAAGATTCGGTTTTTAATGCGGCAAGTGTCTTGCGGCGCGTCACAGGAAAAGATATTCATGATTTCGACGTTCATATAAACATTATCGGCGGCGGAAATATCGACGGTCCCAGCGCAGGTACCGCAATTCTCGCGGCATTGGTTAGCGCAGTTACCGGAAAAAAAATTCGGCAAGACGTGGCTATCACCGGCGAAATTTCTTTGCAAGGCAAGGTTCGTCCCGTTGGCGGAGTTTTTGAAAAAGCTTATGGCGCAAAACAAGCCGGCATTAAAATTTTGATTATCCCTAAAGAAAATGCTAAAGATATTCCGAAAAATCATCTCGGCTTAAAAATTTTTCCCGTCGACACGGCAGAAGACGCCTTCAAAAAGATTTTTGCTGAACCGCTGGAAATTTCTTTAGCTAAGGACGCGCAGATAGAAAAAATTTCCTCAACTATTATAACTTCCGACGAATTAAATCATCTGGGAATCGGAAATTAAAATTTTTAACGCAAAAAACTCTCAGGCAATTTGCTTGAGAGTTTTTTTTAGCAGAATTTTTCCTCAAGATTTCTTTTTCACGACGATTAAAATGCCAGCAAGAATAAAAATCACGCCTAAAACAATGTAAATCGTGAACGGCTCGCCTAAAATTAAAACGCCGCTCAAAACTCCGACGACCGGAGCTACTAAAGTCGCGATTGACGCTTTGCTTGCTTCAATATGCGTTAAAACGTAATTCCAAAGGAAAAATGCCAGCGCAGATGCTAATGCGCCGTTATAAATCACGCATAAAACCGCCGTTAAATTCCAATTTATATCGCCTTGTGGGAAAATCGACGTGTAAATTACCAAAGTAAGCGCACCGAAAACTATTTGCCACGTCGTTAATTGAATCATATTGCTTTTGCTTAAGCGCAATTTCGTTATAATATTTGAAAATCCCATTGCAATCGCGCCCGCAATGATTATAAACGCTGAATAAATATCTTCTACGCCCTGCAAACCCATTAAAATATACAATCCGACTATCGATAATAAAATTCCGAACAATTTTATTCGAGTTAATCGCTCATTCAGCGCGAAATGTGCTAAAATTGCTGTCCAAAGCGGCGCAGTATAATTTAAAACCGCCGCCATGCCCGCACTTACAGATTGCATTCCGATTTGAGCGCAGACATTGTTTAAAGTCAGCTGTAAAATTCCCGTTAAAATTATAAATGGTAAAAATTTTGCATCGGGCAATGGAATTTTTTTCCAAAACGCAATCGCAAGTAAAATTAACGCGCCTGAACCAAATCTCCACGTCACAAATAAAATCGGTGGAAAATATGTATTCGCAGTTTTCATCACGACCCAATTAAAACCCCAAATTAACCAGATCGCTACCAACGCTCTTAACATTTTTATCACACCCCAAAATTTTTTGCGTATTTATTTTAAACGGAAGTTTTTTTGGTTGCAACGGGAAATTTTTGCACGTATAATAGCGAAAGTTTTTTAAGGAGGCTAAAATTGATGGGAGTAAATTCCGAACGCAGAAATATTGCAATTATCGCGCACGTTGACCACGGAAAAACGACTTTGGTCGACGCAATGTTAAAACAAAGTCATATTTTTCGGAAAAATGAGCAGGTAGCCGAACGAGTTATGGATTCCGGCGACTTGGAACGCGAACGCGGCATTACAATTCTTTCAAAAAACACTGCGATTATTTATAAAGGCGTGAAAATTAATATCGTTGATACGCCGGGACACGCGGATTTTGGCGGCGAGGTTGAACGCGTTTTAAATATGGTTGACGGCGTACTTTTGCTTGTTGATGCCTTTGAAGGTCCTATGCCGCAGACAAAATATGTTTTGCGAAAAGCTTTGGAGCATAAACTAAAACCAATCGTCGTGATAAATAAAATTGATCGTCCTGAAGCCCGCGTCGATGAAGTTTATGACGAAGTTTTAGAACTTTTCATGGAATTGGACGCCGACGACGAGCAATTAGATTTCCCCGTAATTTACACCGCCGCAAAACAGGGAATTGCTAAAAAAAATATTGATGACGAAAGCCACGACTTACAACCGCTCATGGATACGATTTTAAAAGAAATTCCCGCGCCTGAGGGGGAATTTGACGCGCCGTTGCAACTGGTTGTAACGACTCTTGAGGCTGATGATTACGTTGGGAAAATTGCTATTGGTCGTGTTCAGCGCGGAAAAATTAAATCCGGCGAAATTATCGCGCTTATGAGCGAGCACAGCATTAAAAAAGCTAAAATCAGCAAAGTTTTTACTTACGACGGCTTAAATCGCGTAGAGACTCCTGAAGCGCAGATGGGAGAAATTGTCGCGTTGACCGGTTTAAGTGAAGTTTCAATCGGCGATACGGTTGCAGACGTTGAAAATCCGGAAGCTTTACCTGCAATTCGCGTTGATGAGCCGACTTTGAGCGTAACTTTTGGCGTAAATACCAGTCCTTTTGCGGGCAAGGAAGGACAATTTGTCACCAGCCGCCACATTCGAGATAGACTTTTCAAAGAGGCGCAGACAAATGTTGCCCTGCGCGTGGAAGAAACAGATTCTGCGGATATTTTCAAAGTCAGCGGGCGTGGTGAACTGCATTTATCGATTTTAATTGAAACTATGCGCCGCGAAGGTTACGAAATGCAAATTGGCAAGCCGGAAGTTGTTTACAAGCTGATTGACGGTAAAAAATATGAACCTATAGAAAATTTAACGGTTGAAGTTTCACAAGATTATATGGGCACGGTTATGGAGAGTCTTGGTCGCCGAAAAGCCGAATTAAAAAATATGCAGAACGTTGCGGGTTATATGCGTTTGAATTTTTTGATCCCTGCGCGTGGTTTAATCGGTTTTCGCTCTGAACTTTTGACATCTACACGTGGCAACGGCATAATGAATCACGTTTTCCACGGTTACGAGCCATACAAAGGCGATATTCCCGGCAGAAGTCGCGGAAGTTTGGTTGCCTTTGAACAAGGAGAAACGACCGGCTATGGAATTTTCAATTTGCAAGATCGCGGCGTCATGTTTATCGAACCTGGGCAAAAAGTTTATGAAGGCATGATTGTCGGCGAAAATTCTCGCGAAATGGACATTGATATAAATCCCTGCAAGCAAAAACATCAAACAAATATTCGTTCCAGCAATTCAGACGAGGCGATCAGACTTGTTCCGCCGCGCATTATGAGTTTGGAACAGGCAATGGAATATATCAACGACGATGAACTTGTTGAGGTTACTCCTAAGTCAATTCGCTTGAGAAAAACTGTTCTTGACCGTACAACGCGTGGTCGCGCCGCTAAAAACGCCAGAAAATAATTTTTAAACAAAAAAAATCCCGCCGCTCACAAAGAGTGACGGGAAAATTTTTTTTTAATAAAGTTTATGCGGATCAGTTTCAGTAAGCTGTCGATAAATGAAGTCGGCAAGCCCGATACCGCCGGCTTCAGCGGCTTTTTTAGTGATTTCTTCGTTGTACATATCGCGATAAATTTCCATGGCGTTATTATCGTTAAAAAGCTCGCTCTTCGGGACGGTTTTCCACATTTCGGTATACATCATCTTCAAAAGCAGAGCTTCGAGCTGAACGCTGGCTTCTTTAATTTCTTTATTGCGCTGTGCAACTTCATCGTCAGTCATAATATAATTTTTCTTCGACTCGGAAGTTTCAAGATTTTTAGTAGCCGCCTTCAGCTGTTCTTGAAAAGATGCCGCCTCGTTTATCATTTGCGCACCTTGAGCACCTGCATTTGTCGAATTCATCTGCGGCATTAAATTCACGCCGTCAATCTGCATTTTAATCACCTGCCAAAATTTAGATAATTTCTAGCGTTGCGTGAATCGCGCCGGCTGCCTTCATCGCCTGCAAAATCGAAATACAATCGCGGGGCGTAGCTCCGACTGCATTAAGCGCACCGATAATATCGCTGATGCTGGTAGTGGCGGGCAAAACAACTGAACTTGACATTTCCTCGCGAGCGTTCGTCTCAACATTTCTAACAATCATAGACGTGCCATAAGAATATGGTTCGGGCTGATAAGCATTTTCCTCGCGCTGAATTCTAATTGACAAACCGCCCTGAGTTATTGCGCATTCATCAACAGTTACATTTCCGCCCATAACGATAGTACCTGTTCGCTCACTGACAACGACTTTAGCAACGACATCGGGGACAATCGGCAATTCTTCAATCGTGGCGACAAATTCAACGATATTAGCGCGGTAGTAGCCGGGAATATTTATATCAACTCGTCCGGGATTTGCCGCGTGAGCCACGTTGCCATAAGCCGCATTGATTGAATTCGTGATTCTGGAAGCTGTGGTAAAATCTGCGCTCGCCAGGCTCAAAGAAATTTGTCCGTTCTTGCCCAAGTCATCTTCCAAAGTCCGTTCAACGATAGCTCCGTTTGGAATATTACCTGCCGTCGGGAAATTTTTTTGCGCACGACTGTTGCCTCTGCCCGCAACGAAACCGCCCGTCGACACCGAACCTTGAGCAACAGCGTAAACATCGCCATTAGCGGCTCTCAACGGCGTTTGCAACAGTACACCGCCTTGAATACTGTCAGCGTCACCCATTGAAGCAACAGTAACGTCAATCGTGTCACCTTCGCGGACAAATGGCGGGAGCGTAGCAGTTACCATAACCGCCGCCACGTTATCCGAATCTAAATCCGCCGCCTGCACCGTTATTCCATAATTTCTAAGCAATGAAACTGTCGATTGAATCATTTGTTGCGTGTCATCTGAATCGCCCGTGCCAGGCAACCCGACGACTAAACCATAGCCTAACAGTTGGTTGCTACGCACGCCCTGCACTTTAGCTATATCTTTTATCCGCGTGATAGAAGCATCTGCAAATACCGTCGAAGTCATCAGCACTAAACAAAGAGCCAGCGTAGCTAATGTAAAAATTTTTTTCATAGCCTCACCCCTTAAAGGCAATGCGTAAATTCAATGCGTAATGATTACGCGATTTTAATTTCGTTGTCCATTAGAAGAGTATGTTAAAAATTTGCGTCAAAATGCCCTGGCGTTGTTTAGCATTGAGCGGTCCTTTGCCGTCAAATTTCAACGTGGCGTCGGCAACCCGCGTAGAAGGAACGGTATTATTCATTGTCACATCATCGCGGCGAATAACCCCGCGCAATGTAATTTTATGTTCGTCGCGGTTTTGCCAAATAGACTGCGTGCCCTCGATAACCATATTATCATTCGGCAGGACTTCGACGACGGTAACGGTTATTTGTCCGCTGAATCTGTTCGTATCAAGCGCGGTGCCGTCCGCTTGCCAATTATCGGAGCCGCTCGCCGAAAAAGCTTTTATAAAATCAAAAATACCCGTGCCAGTTCCCACGTTTACCGAGCCGGATTTTGAATTTGTCCGGGACTTCGTAGCGGTCTGAGTCGTAGTTTCGTTAATTACAATCGTCAAGATATCTCCGACATTTCGCGCCTTTTTATCAGCGTAAAGGCTCATGAAACCATTATCTACCCACAAAGATTTTGCCTCTGCCGCGCCGCCAGCAAATACAAATGCCGCAATTAAAATAGCCGCAAAAAATTTTTTCATATTACATACTCACCTCCACGGTATTCGCGTCGATAACCCGCGCCGTCAAAATTTTTTCCGAAGTTTCATTTTTAACTTTGACAAGCGAACCGATTCGCCCGCGTGTCATGATGATTCCTTTAGCGGTCGCGTGAATCCCGCGCCAATTCAAAATTATATTAACGCGTTGACCGGTATTTACTGCTACGGGCTGTTGAAAATAACCTTTGGTTACAGGCGCACCGCCGCGGATAAATCTGTGTGGAACCAAACCGACAATTTCTGTAATGTCTTTAACATATTCATTGCGCCCGTCGATAGCAACTTCATCAATGCGAAAATCCTCCGCCGTAACTGGAACTTCAATTCGCAGGTCGTGGTTGGCTACTAGCACCGAATCAAAAATTTTTACGCTTGCTGTCAAACTCATTGTGCGGAAGGCTCGCCCATTCACAAAGACAATCACCCGAACCGGCGTCAAGCTAATGTAACTTATCTGCGCGGGCAACTGCGTTTTAACGTCGACAACACCTTCAGGCAATTTTAAATCGGTTATGTTCTGCGTAAAAAAAATTTCGTGACGGCGAGTTTCTCCACGTTCAGCAAGTCCCTGTTCCAATGCTTCCATTGCGATTGTATGAATTTCTGCGCCACTTATCGTAAATGCAAAAGTTCGCGGCGTCATCATTAATAAAAGCAACGTCGCGATTAAAAAAATTTTTTTCATATTAAGTTATCGTTTCAGCTGATTGGCAATCTCAAGCATTGAATCGCTTGTTATGACCGCCTTTGAATTTGATTCGTAAGCGCGCTGTGCAACAATCATGTTAACCATTTCTTCGACGACCTGCACGCCGGACATCTCCAATGTATTTTGTGTAAGGACGCCCGCGCCATCTTGTCCAGGTTCACTTTCAATCGGTGCACCGGACGCGGCAGTTTCCAAGAACATATTTCTGCCGTAAGCATAAAGACCTTCGGGGTTGATGAAACGAACAAGAGTTATCTGCCCGATTTCCGTTTGTTGACCGCCAGAGGGAGTATCAGAAACGCGTCCGTCCGAGCTGATAACGAGCGTATCAATCGAAGCGTTTTCGTCCAGCGTGATATTCGGAATAACTAAAAAACCGTCGCTTGTAACTAGGCGGCGATCCGAATCAACTTTAAACGAACCGTCGCGGGTATAAGCTGTTGTGCCGTCGGGTAATTGGATTTGGAAAAAACCTTCGCCCTGAATACCGACATCAAGCGGGCGATCCGTCGTCTGCAAAGGACCTTGAGTAAAAATTCTGTTTGTTGCAGAAACGCGCACGCCTAAACCGATTTGCAAACCTTGCGGATATTGCGTACCATTGCCGGAGGTTCCGCCAGCATTGCGCAGTGTTTGGTAAATCAAATCTTGAAATTCTGCGCGAACTTTTTTGTTGCCATAGCTGTTGACGTTGGCGAGGTTGTGAGCCACCACGTCCATATTTGTCTGCTGCGCCTTCATGCCGGACGCCGCTGACCAAAGCGATCTCATCATAACAAAGCATCTCCCTTTATCGTGATAACGTCCCTGTCAAATTCGTTTCCAAATTTTATATCGACAAGATTTCGTTTAGCATTAACAGTTCTTATAAAAATTTGTAGACAACATTTTAACTAATCTGCAAAAGAAAAGCAATTAGGAATTTTGGTTTGTTAGTAAAATTATCAGACGTTACACTCATTCAAACGTTAAAATTTTTTTTTATATTTAAGATTTACTTTCTTTTGCTTGCCCAAAAGAAAAACCCCTCGCAGGGGCGGATATTTTTTCATAACTGCGCGGGCGAGCCGTCATTCTTGACGGCTCTAAGTTTGAAATTTTTGCCCGACTTCAAGGTTTAAACGTTCAGCTTCGCCGGCGGGCAATTCCAATGCAGCCCACGCTCCAAAACAAAAACTTACTCCCAACCACGGCGGCAGGGAGCGCACAATTTTTTTTATGCAAAAATTTTTGTCAAGATAAACCACGTCGATTGCAAAGCGCATAAAAAACATATGCACACCGTCGCACGGAGCCAGCAATAAGCCGCGCCCTGTCTCAAGTTTTTGACGAAACATCAGCCCACGTAAACGACTAAAAAAATTTTTGGCAATCTCAACGTCAAGCATCTTTCCATTTATAAAAAATTTTTCTGTCACATCAATCACCTTAAAAATTTCGACAGGGCAAGCAGTGCAATTCCTATCGCCAAAATTACAAATAAAATCGGCAGGGCGACAAAAAACATCAGCGCAATAAACGCGATAAAAATTAAAGTCGCGGCGAACTGGGCAAGGCGATTGCCGTCAAAAACTGCACGGAGAAACGAAGATGCCACCCGCGTAAAAATATTTGAATTGCCAAAATTTACGTAGACCCTGCGCGTGTTGAACTCATAATTTTTTTTATAATCGTGGAAATTTTCTTCTGACCATTCAGAATCAGTCGAGCCTGCGTCAATCGTCACACCCTTAAAGAAATTTTTTTCAGTTCGAGTCATTTCGCGGACATTTCCTTCGGAATTTTCATAGCCGCAAAAAGTGCACCGCATAGAGCCGCCCAAATCTTTGCCGCACCGCCGACACTGCATTTTAATCACTCCTCAATAAATCTGCTGAATATTCCTCTAAAAATTTCTGTTTACTCGCCTCATCGAACAAAAAATTTTCTTTATCGAACGAAATCCAATCGCCGCCGATAAAAATTTTGTAACCTGCGCGCTTAAATTCCATACACTGCGCTTGCACGCCAAAATAATTATCCGAAAATAAATCATGCCGCCACGGCAAATCATATTGCGTCGCAAAAAAAATTCCGTCGATAATATGTTCAGAATAAAATTTTTTCGTACCGATAACGCCAATTTTTTCGTCACTATCAAAAATTTTTAGCAGTTCAAATAAAAAATATTCGTCTGTGATGATTGCGCGTTCATTCAGATAAATTTTGTACTTCGCGTTGCTGGCGATCATTGCCGTTTCATAAATAAAAAATTTTTCATAGCCGGTGAGCGGTTGCACTTCCACGGAAAAATTTTTCGGCACAATGATTTTTTTCAGCGATTTTATCAGACGCACGGCAAAATTTTCGTCTGTAACGTGAATTATTACTTCGATTTTGCGCTTATCCAAAATTTTTCGTCCTTTCCCGAATTTTTTCGATATACAGTCGGCGGAAATTTTCAAACGTGCCGAGCCCGTCCCTAATCACGCGAACTTTATAACCGAGCGCAGCAAACCGGCTTAACCAGGAATTTTTTTCACCGGCAATATCTTCCGCCACGTGAACGCCACCATTAAACAGCAGGGGAGCCAGCAAAATTTTTTCAGCGCGGGAAATTTTCAGCCGTTCGACTACATCAGAAAAGTTTGGCGTGTCAGTCTCTTCGATAACGCCGACATGAATTTTTTTATCTGCCAGCCGCTGAAGATTTTCGTAAACGGGATTATGCCTGTGCGGCGAGCCGTGCCCAATCAAAACTAAATCTTCGTCATCAAATTTTTTAAAGCAGTCAAGAATCGTCGCGAAAATTTTTTTATCGAGCGGTTCACTCATCAGCGGCGGAATTATTTCCACGTCGGGAGCCGCGCAGATTTTTATTTTGTTGTCGAATTCTTCGCCGGGCGTCAAATGCGTTGGCAGGATAAAAATTTTTCCGAATCCTTCTGCGCGAAGTTTATTAATTTCTTCGGCAGGTGTCGCGATAAAAATTTTTCGCCGCGCCAATTTTTTTATCATGAAATTTGACGTGAATGCTTGCCGCACTTCATACGTCGGGAAAAAATTTTTAACTTCTGCCGCGAGTTTGTCAAAAATTTTTTCTCTAATTGAATCGTCCGCTGAGCCAAAACTTATAATAATTATTGCCTTACGCATTGCATTTCTCGATTTCTGCGGCGATTTTGTTGCAAATTCTGTTGAGCTGATTTTTATCCGAACCTTCAGCCATAACGCGAATCAAAGGTTCAGTCCCCGATGCCCTAACTAAAATTCTGCCGTTCGTGCCCAATTCCGCTTCACCTTCAGCAATCGCCAGCTTGACCGCCGCAGAATTCTGGCAAATTTCTTTATCTTGCACGCGAACATTAATCAAAACTTGCGGATAAGTCGTCATCAGCGCGTTTAGTTCGCTTGACTTAGCATTAAACTTTTTCATTGCCGTTAAAACTTGCAAAGCAGTTATCAAACCGTCGCCGGTCGTCGAATAATCTTGGAAAATTATATGACCGGACTGTTCGCCGCCGAGCCGATGATTATTCGCCAGCATATTTTCTAAAACATATCTGTCACCAACCGCCGTAACTTTGCAACTCAAGCCGAGCTCTTCCAACGCCTGGCGGAATCCGATATTGCTCATGACGGTCGTTACAATCGTTTTATCGGGCAATGCGCCGACTTTCATCATTAATTTTGCGCAGATAATCATGATGTGATCGCCGTCGATAACGTCGCCGCGTTCGTCAATGCAAAGGCACCGATCAGCGTCGCCGTCGTGAGCAATGCCGATATCCGCGCCATGTCTTAAAACTTCCAGCCGCAAATTTCCCATATGCGTGGAACCGCAATTATCGTTAATGTTTACGCCATTTGGTTTATCGCCGAGCAGAATTAAATTCGCACCGAGCCGCTCTAAAACTTTTGGCATAGATGTAAACGCCGCGCCATTTGCACAATCCAAAACAATTTTCATGCCGTCAAAGCGTTCGGAAGTCGTGCTCATGACAAAGCTTATATAATCTTCCAAAAGATTTTGCCGATATTCCAATCTCCCGACCTCTTCACCCGTCGGACGCTCAAAATCTTTTCCTGCCTCCAGGTCGCGGACAATCTGTTCGATTTCGTCTTCTACTTTGTCGGGGAGTTTGTAGCCATTGCCGCCGAAAAATTTAATGCCGTTGTCGTGGAAAGGATTATGTGACGCGCTGATAACAATGCCCGCCGCCGCATGAAGTTTTTTTGCCAGATAAGCAACCGCCGGCGTGGGAATTATTCCCGCGAGAATAGCGCGCCCGCCCGCCGAACAAATTCCTGCAACTAAAGCTGCCTCCAACATTTCTCCGGAAATTCGTGTATCACGCCCGATTAAAATTTGCGGTGCTCCGTCGGAATGAGATCCGAAATAAATTGTAGCCGCCCGCCCCATGCGATATGCCAACTCCGGCGGCAATTTTGTATTTGCTTCGCCGCGCACGCCGTCTGTACCGAATAATCTTGCCATTTAAAATCCCTCCGCTCAAAAAAATTTATCGCCGCAATTTTATCTGTTATCGCTCATTAAGGCAACAAAAAACGCCCAAGAATTTTCTTGAGCGATTTTTTTTTACTGCAAAAATTTTTTAGAATTCATACCAGTCAAGCGATTTGATTACGAATTTTTCAGCTTGCGGAATAAAGACGATGTTTTGGGATTCTTCTTGCGGATAGACACGAGTCGACATAACTTCTGCGCCGTCGTTGATGAAAATTTCAATCGCGGACTTGTCAAGGAAAATACGGAACTGAAG
>CAJONF010000032.1 GCA_905236665.1 uncultured Selenomonadaceae bacterium
GAAAGTAAAGCCTGTGTGAGAGGAAATAAGACGTAACATTCGGCGCAACCTCGATGATCCAGGAAGCTCTTATGAGCAGTTCACAAGTTATACAGGTTGAACGCATTGGCGGTTGTGTAAGCGGCAACTTCTTCTAAAGTTTCGCCGCGAACTTCCGCTATTTTTTTTGCAATTTCAATCAAAAGTGCCGGCTCATTTCTCTTCCCACGAAACGGCGTAGGTGCAAGATACGGCGCGTCCGTTTCTATTAAAATCATGTCACGCGGCGCATTTTTTACGACTTCGGGCAATTTTGCGGAATTTTTAAACGTTAAAGGTCCGTCCACACCGATAAACCAGCCCATTTTAAAAATTTCCCGCGACATTTCCACGCTACCCGAATAACAATGCAAAACTCCGCGCAAATTTTTTCCTTCCGTCTGCAAAATTTTCAAAGTATCGCCGTGCGCGTCGCGATTATGTATACAAACCGGCAAATTTAATTGCCGAGCAAGATCTAATTGCTCAATAAAAATTTTTTGCTGAATTAAACGCCGCTCCGAATCCTTTTCCCAATGATAATCCAAGCCAATTTCGCCGATAGCGATGATTTTTTTATTTTTAGCAAGTTCAGCGAGTTTTAGACAAGTCTTTTCGTCGAATTCGTCAATTTCTTCGGGATGAATGCCAATTCCGCCGTAAAGTTCGGAAAAATTTTCAGCTAACTCAACTATTTTTGCCGAACTTTGCAATGTGCTACCAAAATTTATAATTTTTTCCACGCCGGAATTTTTTGCACGCTCTAAAACTTCAACGCGGTCTGCAGAAAAATTTTCGTCTTCTAGGTGGCAATGCGTGTCGATAAACATAAAAAAACCTCCAAATTATCCGCGAAAATGCTGTACCCAGTAATGTTTATACTTAGATTTTGCTTGATAATAATAAACAACGCCAATTTCCGTGAATTTTTTGCTTAAAATGTTGTCGCGATGACTCTTTGAATCCATCCAAGCTTGGACGACTTGTTTAGGCGAAGTGTGTCCTCCAGCTAAATTTTCTCCTAAAATATGTCCGCGTTGAGCCATTGAAGTAAAACATTTTAAGCCATTTGGGCGCGTGTGAGAGAATTTTAACGGCAATTCCGTCGCTCGAACGAATGCACTTGCTGCCAAATCTTTTGAAAATGTTAGCGGTTCTGCGCCGACTTTTGCTCTTTCTTCGTTGACAAGGCGCAAAACTTCTGCCGGAAATTTCTCTACTTCAATTTTTTGCGTCCAGCGCGCAGATTGTGCCGCCGAAACATTCGAAAAATTTATAAACGCGATTAAAATCAGCGTGACGACAAAAAATAAAGTTTTTCTCATGATTTTCACCTCGAATCCAAAATTTTTTTTAAGATAATGCTTGCTGATTAAAATTTTCTTAGTTTGTTAGCTGTAAATCATTCTTGCGCGTCAAAAAATTTTTTTAATGATTCTGCGGCGGATCGCGTCATGCTGGGCACGGCGGCAAGTTCTTCGACTGTCGCAGATTTTATTTTGCCTATAGTTCTGAACGTTTTAAACAATTCCGAGCGTCTTTTTTCGCCAATTCCGGCTATATTATCCAATTCTGATTTTAAATTTCGTGTTCTGCGCAATTTTCTATGATAAGTTATGGCAAATCGGTGCGCTTCGTCGCGAATTCGCTGTAAAAGTTTCAAAGCCGCGCTATTTTTTGGAATTTCGATTGGAATTGACGAGTTTTCTACAAAAATCAATTCAAATTGCTTTGCAAGTCCCACAACCGGCACCTTATGACCTGCGCTGCGAATTATTTCCAGCGCGGAATTTAATTGACCTATTCCGCCGTCGATTACGATTAAATCTGGCATATTTTCTGCTGAAATTTTTTCATAACGCCGGGCGGTAACTTCGCGCATTGATAAAAAATCGTCGGGTTTTCCTTCCGTTGAACGAATTTTGAACCGTCTGTAGCTATTTTTGTCGGGAATTCCGTTTTCAAATACGACCATTGACGCGACCGTTTCCGCGCCTTGTATGTGCGAAATGTCGAAACATTCCATGCGCCGAGGCAACTTCGGAAGGCTTAAAAATCTTTGTAATTCCGCCACTGCGCCGATTGTTTGCGCATTTTTTAATTGTTCACGCGAAAATTCTTCCGATAAAAATTTTTCCGCATTTTGATTTGCCATTTCCACCAGCGAACGTTTTACGCCGCGTTTTGGCTCGAAAATTTTAACTTTTAGCCACTCCGCGAGGATTTTTAACTCATTTTCGGATAAATTTACCGGTAAAAGAATTTCTGACGCGGAAATTTGCGCTCGACTATAATATTGTTTGATAAATTCCGTGATAACTTGCGAATTTGATTCATCTGCCGCGCCGCTTAGTAAAAAATTTTCTCGACCTGTGACTTTTCCGTCGCGTATGAAAAAAATCTGCGCACAAGTTTCATTTTCCAGCCGTGCAAGTCCGATTGCGTCCGCATCGCCCGTTTCTGTGACGATTTTTTGCTTTTCCGTGACTTTTTTTACTGCTAATAGCGTATCTCTGAGCCGCGCCGCCTGTTCGAATTGCAAATTTTCAGCCGCCGACTCCATTTGCGCTGAAATTTCTTTTTCGACCTGTAAAGTGCGTCCTTCTAAAAATTTTTCAGCAGATTTTACAAAATCCATGTAATTTTCGCGAGAAATTTTCTTTACACACGGTGCAAGACAGCGTTTTATATGATATTCCAGGCAAGGACGTTTTGCAAAAATTTTGCACGTTCTTAGCGGAAAAATTTTTTTTAGCAAAGAAAGCGTCTCTTTTACAGAAATTCCGCTAGTATAAGGACCAAAATAGCGCGAACCGTCATGAATTACGTGCCGAGTTAAAATAATTCGTGGAAATTCCTCGTTAAGCGTCAATTTTAAATAAGGATAGCTTTTATCGTCTTTTAAGCTGATATTATAGCGTGGGCGGTGTTTTTTTATCAAATTACATTCCAAAATCAACGCTTCAAGCTCATTTTCGGTAATTATCGTCTCGAAATCAGCAATTTTCGCTACCATAGCTTTAACTTTTGCGCTATGATTTTTATTCGATTGAAAATATTGTCTCACGCGATTTTTCAACATACGCGCTTTGCCGACGTAAATAATTTTACCTTTTGCGTCTTTCATGAGATAAACACCGGATTTTTCTGGCAAAATTTTTAGCTTTTCCTGTAAAATATCCATGATAATCCTCATTTCAGCTTGAAAGTTTTATGAGCATATGATATATTTAATTTGCAAATTTATTTAAACCATATGTGATTTTTTGGAGGTTTTTATGGTTAAAATTCATACTGACGGCTCGTGTTTAGGAAATCCCGGCGCGGGCGGCTGGGCGGCAATTATCATAGATGAAGATAAAAATAGCGAAGAAATTTTTGGTGGCGAACCGCACACGACAAATAATCGCATGGAATTAACCGCCGCAATTTGCGCTTTACAGAAAATTCCCGTGGGCGAACGCGTCGAATTATTTACTGACAGCAATTATTTAAAAAATGCTTTTACTAACGGTTGGCTGGCAAAATGGAAGAAAAATGGCTGGAAAACCGCTACAAAAAGCCCCGTTCTCAACAAAGATTTGTGGCTGGAATTGGACGAATTGATTTCTGCGCGTTTTGTTAAATTTAATTGGGTAAAAGGGCACGCAGGAGATTTTTTTAATGAACGTTGCGACGAATTAGCCCGAAATTTTGCTAAAAAACTTCAAAAAGGCTCTGAAACTGCGACGCCACGAAAAATTTTGCAATCTAAAAATCTTTTTACGCATAAAGCCTTTGTAAAACCGGTGCAGATATCTTTATTTGAATTTTAAAATATTCCTAGCGTTTTAAAAATTAAAATCCAACAAAACATGGTAAAACATGATAAAGCAGATGTAAAAACCACGCAATTTCCGGCTAAATCCGAATCGCCGCCCATTTGCTGAGCCATTGCAAAACTTACGACTGCACATGGAGCTGCAAATATAGCAATTAATGTTACGAATTCAATTCCACGAAAACCGAAAATAAATGCCGCTATAGACAAAATTATTGCCGGAACGAGAATTAATCTGCCGAAAATTGCGCCTAATAATTGTTTTCTGTGCTCGTGAGTGCTACCCATTTTAAACGACGCGCCCAAAATTATTAATGCAAC
>CAJONF010000033.1 GCA_905236665.1 uncultured Selenomonadaceae bacterium
ATTCGCGATCCCGCAACCGGCAAAACTTTTGTTCGCAAAGTCAATATCAACTCCGTGCACTATCGCATTGCCCGCGGCTTTATGACTCGTTTGGAGCGCGGCGATTTGGAAGATGCCGGCGTTGCTAATGCTTTCCGCATGAGCCCCGAAGATTTCAAGAATCGTTATCTCTATCTCTTCGACAACGAACCCAGCCTTTAATAATGCATAATTCTCAATAAAAAAATCCCCTGCTGAAAATTTTGGCAAGGGATTTTTAGTTTAAAAATTTTTTAAGCGTTGAGTTTCTTCGCGAGCAACTGGTTAACGAGTTGAGGATTTGCCTTGCCGCGTGTGAGTTTCATAACTTGACCGACAAGCGCACCTATAGCTTTTTTCTTGCCGCCGCGATATTCTTCAACTGCTTTAGGATTTTTGGCAATAACTTCATCGACAGCAGATTCAATCGCGCCGGTATCTGTGATTTGAACAAGCCCTTTGTCCTTAACGATTTTTTCGGGCGAATCGGGCGAAGTCCACATTTCCGCGAAAACAGTTTTGGCAATTTTTCCGCTGATAGTTCCTTTGGCAATAAGTTGAATCATTTCGGCAAGACGTTTTGCGTCGACAGGAGAATTTTCAATCGTCAAGCCGTCAGCATTGAGATTTTTTGACAAGTCGCCCATTATCCAATTCGCGGCGGTTTTAGCATCAGCACCGAAATTAACAACCGCGTCAAAGTATTCAGCCATGGCGCGTGAACCGGTTATAATGCCCGCGTCGTATCCACTAAGCCCAAAAGATTTTATCAAACGCTCGCGGCGAGCGTCGGGCAATTCCGGTAAAGACTTTCTAAAATTTTCTATCTCCTCATCTGTTGTGATAATCGGTGGCAAATCTGGTTCGGGCATATAACGATAATCGTGAGCGTCCTCTTTACTGCGCATGGACTGCGTAATTCCTTTTTCCGGATTCCAGGTGCGCGTTTCCTGAATAATTTTGCCGCCGTCGTCCAAAACTTCCGCTTGCCGTTCAATTTCGTAATTAATCGCGTCTTCCAAAGCTTTGAACGAATTTATATTTTTCATTTCTGTTCGCGTACCGAGTTTATCACTGCCGACGGGGCGCAATGAAACGTTGATATCTGCGCGAAGGTTGCCTTCCTCCATGCGGCAATTTGAAACGTCGATATATTCGAGAATGGATTTAATTTTTTCCATATAAGCGCGGGCTTCAGCGGCGGAATGCATATCTGGTTCACTGACAATTTCAATCAGCGGGACGCCCGTCCGATTATAATCAACATTTGAGCTGGCAGAATCTTTAATCGTTGTGCCGCTGTGAACAAGTTTACCGGCGTCCTCTTCCATGTGAATTCTTGTGAGCCGGACAATTTTTTTCTGACCGTCAACATCAATTTCCACGTGTCCTTCATAAGCAATGGGCAGATCGTATTGCGACGTTTGCCAATTTTTTGGCAGATCGGGATAATAATAATTTTTTCTGTCAAACTTGCTATACTTATTGATTTTGCAGTTCGTGGCAAGTCCGGCTTTTATCGCGAATTCAACGACGCGCCGATTTACAGTCGGCAAAACACCCGGCAATCCTAAGCACACGGGGCAAACGTGAGTATTTTGTTCTGCGCCAAAAGTCGTGGCACAACCGCAGAAAATTTTTGTTGCGGTCTTCAATTCGCTGTGAATTTCCAGACCGATAACAGCTTCATATTCCAAATTAATCACTCCAAAAATTTTTTATTTAACTAAGTCAATGGCGAGTTTTGCATTTCGGCGGGCGAGTTCACCCAGTTGTTTTAAAAGTGAATCGTCGCGGAAATTTTTATGTGCAGAAAGTTTTTTCAGCGTTTCGTCAAAAATTTTATCAAGCGTCACATCAGCAAGATTTCCCAGAGGTTTTTCACCAATCGAATCGAGAAACCGTTCAATTTTCGGGTCGTAAGAAATTCCAAGCATGGGAACGTTCATCACTCCGGCAAAAATCAACGCGTGCAAGCGAACGCCAATTAAAACGTCCATACAGCCAACCAAACTTAAAATTTCTTGCGTCGTGAATTCTTCGTCGAGCACGGCGCAATTTTTTTTCATCAGCGCGGCGGTTGACTGCGCAGCGCGAATATCTTCAGGAAATTTCATCGGGATAAAAATAATTTTAGCGTCCGTAGCGTCGGAAATGCGGTCGAGGGCGGCGGCTAGTTCGTGCTGAAAATTTTCCCAATTAATCCAATGACGAATAGCCACGCCGATAAATTTTCCGGTGCGGTTTATCGAATGACGAGCCAAAATTTTTTCACCGATATCAAGCGGTGCAGGCTTTATCGCTAGGACAGGATCAGCAGTGCAAAAAATCTTCGGGCTGGTTATTTTTAGGCGTGAAAGTTCTTCCAAGGAGCCGCGGTCGCGAACAGTTATTAAATCTACGCGGTTTATAATTAAGTTCATGAGTTTGTGAGCCAACACGCCGCGAATCGGTCCGATACCTTGTGCATAAAGCATAACTTTTCGCCCGAAAATCAGCGCAAAAAAAATTATCGCCAGGTAATAGTAAAGACTGCGACCGCTCGTCACATTTTGCAACAGTGAGCCGCCGCCCGAAATCAGCAAATCTGATGCACGGATTTTTTTTATGATTGACCAAATATCCAGCCATGGTACCGCGTCGACATTGTGGCGGCGTCTTGTGTAGTCGGGATTGAGAGAAATGACGGTAACGCTCAAGTCGGGAACTTCTTCGCGCAGGACTTCGAGCATCGCCGCGAGCATCGCCTCATCGCCGCCGTTCTTCGAGCCGTAATAGCCGGAAACTACAATTTTCATATACACCTCTGAAAAGCAATGCGTAATGCGCAATGCGTGATAAAAAAATTTCTAACTGCTAATCTTTTATTCTTCCCGCGGCGCAATTCCCCTGCCTGTTGCATTGAAAGGTTGCACGTAGAAAAGTTGCGTGATAAAATTCCGTGGGAAAATCGGAAGGAGATGATTCACATGATAAAAAAATTTTTTCTTGCGGCGTTGATGATTGCGGCAATTTTAATCAGCGGTTGCGACTCTGATAGCGCGGAATTTGGCGAAGATGTTCAACATTCAGCGCAAGCGTCGCCCGTGGCTAAAAATGTGCCGACTTTCAACGCGAAGACAATCACCGGCGAAGCTGTCACAGAAAAAATTTTTGCCGCGAAAAAAATCACGATCGTAAATATCTGGGGGACGTTTTGCCCGCCGTGTATAGCTGAAATGCCCGAACTCGGCGAAATGGCTCGCTCCCTGCCCGCTGACGCGCAGATTATCGGTTTGCTATGTGACGCCACGGAAAATTCTGTGCAAATTCAAAGAGCGCAGGAAATACTTTCACAAGCCGACGCGGATTTTGTGAACATTGTCCCCGATGAACAGCTGATGAATTTTATTGCTAATGTTGAGGCGGTTCCGACGACGATTTTTGTAAACAGCAAGGGCGAAGTTGTCGGCAAGGCGATTATCGGTGCAGATATTGACGGTTATAAAGATGAGCTGGCAAAACTTCTCAAAGAATAAAGTGCGGCTGATAATTTTTCTGGCAAGCGCGGCGATGATTTTTTTTGGCGTCAAGCGCGGCGAATTGGAAATAATTTTTAAAAAGGCGGCACGAGTCTGCCTTGAGTGCATAGGCTTAGGCTGATGAAAATTTTTCGACGGCGATTAATTCAAGTTGCGGCAACTGTCTTAACAAATCCACACGCGACAAATTTTTTAAGCGGGAAACTTTATCGCGGCGAACTGAAAAATTTTTGTGCACCAGGTCTAAATTGCTGGTCATGTCCGGCGGCAACGTTCAGCTGTCCAATCGGCGCAATGCAAACAATCGGCGGCATGGGTGGCAAATTCAGTTTTTATGCGGCGGGCGTCACGCTTTTAATCGGCTTGCTACTCGGTCGAACGGTCTGCGGCTTTTTATGCCCGTTCGGATTGATTCAAGAGTTGCTTAATAAAATTCCGTCGCCGAAAATTTTTTTGCCGAAAAAATTCCTGCGCGTGAAATATTTTCTGCTGATAATTTTCGTGCTGATTTTGCCCGTCGTGATGAAATATGGTGAGCCGACTTTTTGCGAATACATTTGCCCCGCTGGCACGCTCGAAGCCGGCTTGCCGCTAATCGCGATTCATGAAGAATTTCGCGACGTGCTGGGAAATTTATTCGCGCTGAAAATTTCAATTCTGTTCACCGTGATTGTCGCGTGCATTTTGATTCACAGATTTTTTTGCCGCGTAATGTGTCCACTCGGTGCGATTTACGGCGCGTTGAACAGGTTCAGCCTTTATCAACTGAATTTTTTTGCGGAACGGTGCGTTAATTGCGGGCGGTGTAAAAAAATTTGTCCGCTTGACCTTGACCCGACCAAAGATTTTAATTCTGCAGAGTGCGTGCGTTGTGGGCGGTGTATAAAAATTTGTCCATGCACCGCGCTAACTGATAAAAATTTTGAGAGGTATAAAAATGGCAAAACAACTTAGGATAGAAAAACTTCAAGAACTCATCAAACAGGAAATGAGCAAGATGTTGTTAACGGATTTAAAAGACCCGCGGATTGGATTTGTAACAGTGACCGATGTGGAAATGACAGGCGACCTGCGCGAAGCAAAAATTTATGTCAGCGTGATGGGTGGCGCGGAGCAAGTCAAAAGTTCGCTTGAGGGATTAAACAGTGCGCTGGGATTTATTCGCCGCGAAATCGGGCAGAGAATTAAAATTAGATTCACGCCGGAAATTTCCTTCGCGCTCGACACGTCCCTTGACTATGGTGACCACATTCAAAAACTTTTACTTCAAGTGGAAGGAGACCGCAATTAATGCTGATAACATTTCAGGAAGCGGCGCAGAAACTCAAAGCCGCGAATAAAATTTTAATCACCGCGCATATTCAGCCGGACGGTGATGCAATCGGTTCGACGCTGGCGGCTATGCAAATGCTCCGCTCTATGGGAAAAACTGTGCAAGCTTTTATCGATGATACCGTCCGCAGAAATTTACACGCCCTGCCGCATTTTGAAGAGATTCGCCGACCGGTTGAAGGTGAAAAATTCGACGCGGATTTATTGCTAGTTCTTGACACATCACCTGACCGGATCGGCAACGTCCCAAAGCTAACCGCCGCGCCGATTTTAAATATCGATCACCACGTCACAAATACCGGCGAAGGCTACGATCTTTATGTTGAAAAAAAAGCCGCCGCGACCTGCGAATTGGTTTTTAAACTCGCTCGCGAACTCGGCGCAGAAATCACGCCCGAAATTGCAACCTGTATTTACACAGGAATTGCGACCGATACCGGCTTTTTCCAATTTTCAAATACTCGTGCTGAAACGCTCGCTATCGCCTCTGAATTGATAAATTGTGGTGTAAGTCCGCATTTTATTTCCGAACAAATGGAAAAAAAGACTTTGGCGGAAGTTTGCGGGCTGTGTGACGCTTTAAACTCTTTAAAAATTTATTTTGACGGAAAAGTTGCCGGCATGACGCTAAATTACGAAACAGTAAAGAAATTTGATTCGACGGAAGGTTTTATCGATGAAATTCGCGTGATTGATACCGTTGATGTCGCTTTTTTGCTCACGGAAAAGGCTCCGAACGTTTGCCGCGTGAGTATGCGTTCAAAAGGCGTCGATGTCTCGAAAATTGCCGCAAAACTCGGCGGCGGCGGTCATATTCGCGCCGCTGGCTGTACTTTATATAAAAATCTCGCCGATGCTGAAAAAATTTTAGTAAGTGCGATTGAAAATGCATTAATAACTTATTGAAATTATATCGGCGTGCACAAAAAAAGTCCTCTTTGCTAAAGGAGAGGGCTTTTTTAGCGCAGATTTTCTAGGAAAAATTTTTTTATCAGTTCGCGGCAATCTTTTTCCATGACACCTGCAGTAACTTCGAGCTGGTGATTGAGTGCGGGATTATTCACGACGTTAAAAAGAGATTCAGCCGCGCCAAATTTTGAATCAGTCACACCGTAAACTAATCTTTTCACGCGGCATAAAACTAATGCGCCGGCACACATCGCGCAGGGTTCGACGGTGGAATAGAGCGTGCAACCGGTCAGCCGCCGCCGATTTAATTTCTGGCTTGCATGGCGAAGTGCTAAAATTTCTGCGTGAGCTGTAGCGTCGCGAAGTTGTTCAATTCGGTTATGTTCGCTGGAAATTAAAATGCCGTCCTCATCAATGAGAACGGCACCGATTGGAACTTCACCTTCCTGATAAGCCTTGCGCGCTTCGTCGAGAGCCAGGCTCATAAAATTTTTATCCGTCACAACCAAACCTCCTTTAAAAAATTTTTAAGCAAGCAACATATCCAAACTCAAGCCGCTGGCGTAAAATAATGAATGAGTTCCACAACTTGTCAGCTCCAAGTCGTAAGCTTCGGGAATTTCGATTTTTTTCTTGACGGGTGTAGCTTTTTTATTCATCACGCGTCTCAGTTCGTCGGCGAAAGATCCGGTCTCATCGCGCCGACCACGTCCGCTGTTGAAACGGTGCTTGTTATCGTGAGAAACGCCGTTGACGCGAGCAACCCGTGCAATTTTTTCAACTCGCTCCAACATTTTTTTCTCCTCCTTGGAAAAATTTTAGTCGTCTCCTTCACCTGAAATATCGTCAAAAAGATTCACCTCCTTAAGCAAAAGGAACCCCGCCGCGGCAGAGTTCCTTTTTTAATTTCTGTGTTGAGTAAAAAATTATTGAAGTGCATCGGCAATCTTGCTGTTGACTTCGCGAGCCGCCGCAACGCTTTCGGCGAACTTTGCTTTTTCAGCGGCGGAGAATTCGACCTCGACGATTTTTTCAACGCCGTCTTTGCCGAGAATAACCGGAACGCCAATGCAAAGATCTTTTTCGCCGTATTCGCCGTCAAGGTAGACACAGCAAGGAATAAGTTTCTTAGCGTCAAGAGCGATAGCCTCAACAAGAGCCGCCGCCGCCGCACCAGGAGCATACCAAGCAGAAGTTCCAAGAAGTTTGGTGCAGGTTGCGCCGCCAACTTTGGTAGCCTCAACAGCTTTTTGAATAGCTTCGTCGCTCAAAAGTTGCGTGACAGGGATACCGCGATAAGTTGCCAAGCTGACTAGCGGAACCATAGTTTTATCAGCGTGTCCGCCGACAACCATTCCGTCAATATCAGTCGGGGTTGCAGGATAGCCAGCCTCTTTAAGAGCTTCGGCGAGATAATAACGGAAACGGCTACTGTCAAGCATACCGCCCTGTCCGATTATGCGATTGCGCGGGAGTTTGGTATCTTTGAGCGTGAGATAAGTCATCGCGTCCATTGGATTGGAAACGATAATCAAAATGGCGTCGGGCGAATTAGCAAGAATCTGATCAACAACGCTCTTGACGATTTTGGCGTTGGTGCCAATAAGTTGTTCGCGGGTCATGCCGGGTTTGCGCGGGATACCGGAAGTGACAACAACAACTTGCGAGCCTGCCGTCGCTGCATAGTTATTGGTCACGCCGGTTACAGTCGTGTCAAAGTTAAGCATATGCGCCGTCTGCATGATGTCCATCGCTTTGCCTTCAGAAAGACCTTCTTTGATGTCGATAAGGACGACTTCGCTTGCAAAACCCTTTGTCGCCAAAACATTCGCCACGGTCGCGCCGACATTGCCGGAACCAACTACGGTTACTTTCATTTAAAAATGCCTCCTCAAAAAATTTACTGAAATTATTTTAACATAACGATTTATAATTTTCTACAAGAATTTTGCATTGAGAAAAAATTTTTTCTAAATGGTGAGATTTATTTTTTGCCGAAAACAAATTTATCCAAAAGGTCGATAAGCTGACCGATTTCCGGTTTAGAAATTTGAGCACTTGCGCCGAGTTCTTCACCCTTCAAGCGCATTTCTTCATTGATGAGCGAAGAGAACAGGACAAAGGGAACTTCGCGGAGCCTGTCGGTGTGGCGGACGAGTTTTAAAAGCCTGTGACCGTCCATTTTTGGCATTTCGACATCGGAAACGATAATGCTAATGTGTTCGGAAATATTGCCTTCCTTGTTCGCCAAACTCTGCAGATATTCCCAAGCATCTTGACCGTTGCCGAAATCGCGAACGAAACGATAACCCGAATCGTGCAATGTGGAAACGAGCAAATCGCGGAGCATGGGTGAATCTTCTGCAACGACGACATGAGCTTCCGCACGCATAGACCGAACGTCTGCATCGGCATCCGACACGGTTGTAAGTTTTGCGTTAATTTCGGGATTAATTTCCGCGATAATCGTTTCAAAGTCCAAAAGCAAAACAATCCTATCGGGCATTTTGATTATACCAACGACGCGGCTTTGATCGCCAACTTCGGGCGAAGGTTCCATATCCTTCCAAGAAATTCTGTGAATACGTGAAACATTTTCGACAAGAAAGCCTATATCGTAGTTGTTAATTTCTGTGACGATAATATTTTTAGATTCGTCACCATTTGTCACGTTCAAGCAACGCGGAAGATTTACCAGAGGAATTGCTTTGCCGCGCAGGGTGAATAGCCCGTCAATGTAGGGATGTGCTTGCGGCATGGCGGTAACAGGAATGCGCTGAATAACTTCACGAACTTTGGCAACATTTATTCCGTAATTGACGCCGCCTATGCTAAATTCCACTATCTCAAACTCATTTGTACCTGTCTCAAGCAAAATTCCTTTCTTGTCGCCGAGAGTTTCGGCTCCCTTGCGTACTTTATCGTTCGCCATTAAATCCGCCTCCATTAATCTAAAGCCTGTTGATTCAAAGAAATTTCGCCGAAAAATTTTTTAATCCTTCAAATGCGGCGAACGTCTTAAAATTTTTACACACCGGAAAGATATTTTGTAATGGCTTCATCATAGTCCGCCGTGTGAGCAAATGCTTCCGCTGCCAATTCTTTGCGAACTTCGGCGGGAACTTCGCCATGCTCTTTAATCAGCGCGGCAATTTCATCGTAACGTTCAGGATTTGTAACGACGGTGACGAATTTAAAATTTTTAGCCGCCGCCCGAATCATTGCTGGACCGCCGATATCAATATTTTCTATAGCGTCTTCAAGCGTGACATTCGGTTTGGCAACAGTTTTTTTGAACGGATAAAGATTCACAACGACTAAATCAATCGGCTCAATGTCATTTTCTTTCATCTGCTGAATGTGTTCAGGGTTATCGCGCACAGCCAAAATCCCGCCGTGAATTTTCGGATTGAGAGTTTTAACACGCCCGTTCATAATTTCGGGAAAGCCGGTTAAATCGCTCACGTAAGTAACTGGAATTCCCGCCGCACGAATTGCCTTGCCGGTGCCGCCCGTGCTAATAATTTCGACGCCGCATTTGCTGAGCTTCCTAGCCAGTTCAACCACGCCCAATTTGTTTGACACGCTAATTAATGCCCGTTTGATTTTCATTTTGCCGCCTCCTATCTCAACTCTGCGCCCGACGATTTTAAGTCGCCCTTCTATAAATAATTTTATTGCCAGCGGATACATTTTATGCTCCTGCTCTAAAACTCGTGCCGCCAAAGTTTCTTCCGTATCATCTTCCATAACTTCAACCGCCGCTTGCAAAATTATTGGTCCGGAATCGGTGCCCGCGTCTACGAAATGAACTGTGCAACCCGAAACTTTTGCGCCATAAGCCAAAACGTCGCGGTGAGCGTGTGCACCGGGAAATGCCGGTAAAAGCGAAGGGTGAATATTCATAATGCGATTGGAAAATTTTTTGACGAAGTCCGCGCTCAAAATCCGCATAAAGCCCGCCAATATCACCAAATCAACGCCGTCAAGATATTTTAAAAGTTCTGCCTCGAAATCTGCGCGATTGGAAAAATTTTTTCTGTCGACGCAGATATTTTTTATGCCGGCTTTTTCAGCCCGCGTTAAGGCTCCGACGTTCGGTTTATCAGTCAACACAACAGAAATTTCCGCTGATAAGTAGCCGCTGTCTATTGCGTCGATTATCGATTGTAAATCTGTGCCGCGCCCCGAACATAAAACCGCCAGCTTAATCACTCAAATCACCTCCCGAAATTTTCACGCCGCCACCTTCGACCACACGTCCAATCCGATAAAATTCTTTGAACTCGTCGGCAATTTCCGCGTCGACAATTAGAATCATGCCGATACCGCAGTTAAAAGTTCTGAACATTTCACGGCGAGAAACATTGCCCCATTCCTTCAACAGTTTAAAAATTTTCGGAACGTTCCAACTGTCCGCGTCAATCTCAACGCCAAAATTTTTCGGCAGAGCGCGGGGAATGTTATCGTAAAATCCGCCGCCGGTTATGTGAATAAGCCCGTGAATTTTTTCGCCGAACTTTTTTATAATCGGCAGGCAAATCCTCGGATAAAGTCTCGTCGGCGTCAAAAGTTCCTCGCCTAAAGTTTTATCGTCAGAAAATTTTTCGTCGCCCGTGAATTTCATGCGTTCAAAAACAATTTTCCTAACCAGACTGAATCCGTTGGAATGTAGACCGCTTGACGGCAAGCCGATTAAAATATCGCCGGCTTTGACGCGAGCGGAAGTTATCAAAGATTTTTTTTCTACGACGCCGACAGCAAATCCCGCAATGTCATATTCGCCCGCAGGATAAAAGCCGCTCATCTCGGCAGTCTCACCGCCAATCAACGCACAACCAGACTCCTTGCACGCATTAGCCACGCCCTTAACAATTTCGGCAACCTGCGCGGGATTTAATTTCCCTACAGCCAGATAATCTAAGAAAAACAGCGGCTCGGCTCCTTGAACCAGAATATCATTTACGCACATTGCAACCGCATCTTGCCCGATTGTGTCGTGTTTATTGAGCTTGAAGGCGATTTTTAATTTGGTGCCGACGCCGTCCGTGCCTGAAACTAAAATTGGTTCGTCATAATTTTTCAGCGCAAATAATCCGCCGAATCCGCCTATGTCGCCCAAAACTTCTTCGCGATAAGTTGAGCGGACAAAATTTTTTATAAGGCGTACAGACTCGTTGCCCGCGTCGATGTCCACGCCCGAATCTTTATAGGTCAGTTGCTCCATTAAAAATCCTCCGTAAAATTTAAAGGGACTAAAAACTAATTAACTAGTCCCTAGTCCCTGAATCCTAGTTTCCAATAACCGTGTACATAGCCCATTCAATCGGCGTATCTTTAGGAGTTGCACGCCCTCTGAAACCTTGCGAATTTGTAAAATCCACGTCAATAAAGTCGCCGTCAAGGTCAAAGAAATTATAATCCAGATAATGTTCGCCGCCATATTGATCGACCATGAGAAGCGTCGCGGAGGTGATAACCATCCTGTGTTCATACTGACGATTTATTGTGTTCGTCAAAACGTAACATTCATAGCCGGTGGCGGGGCTTGTGCCGACGTAAATTTGTGCCGCCTCAACTTTAACGCCCGCACAAATTATCATGCAGAAAAAAGCCATTAAGAAAAATTTTTTAATCACGCGAACTCCCCCTTGCTGAAAAAATTTTTTACATAGTCAAACGATTGAGTATTTCTTGATAAGCCTCTTCGACACCGCCGAGGTCTTGACGAAAACGGTCTTTGTCAAGTTTTTTGTGAGTTTCGACGTCCCAGAAACGGCAATTATCCGGCGAAATTTCATCAGCCAAAAGAACCATACCTTCTTTATCGCGCCCGAATTCCAATTTGAAATCAATCAAATCAACATTTTTAGCTTTGAGCAATTCGCGCAGGATTGTGTTAATCGAAAAGGCAACGTGCTCTATCTGATTGAGTTCGTCGATTTTTGCCAAGTTTAAAGCCAAAATATGATAACGATTGAGCATAGGGTCGCCGAGTTCATCGCTCTTGTAATAATATTCAACGATAGGAACGGCGAGCGGCGTACCTTCAGGCAAACCAAGACGTTTAACCAAGCTGCCGGCAATGATATTGCGCACGACAATTTCAAGCTTAATCATGTCGAGTTTTTTAACGACCATTTCACGTTCGCCAGCCTTTTCGACGAAGTGGCTTTTAATGCCGCGGTCTTTGAGCTGTTTGAAAAAGAATTCGCTGATTTTGTTGTTGATAATGCCTTTGCCCGCGATAATGTCATGTTTGGCACCGTTACCGGCGGTGGCATCGTCCTTGAAATAGACAAGCAGTTCGTCGGGGTTGTCGGTTGCGTAGACGGTTTTTGCTTTGCCCTCGTAAAGAAGTTCGCCTTTAATCATTTCTGTAACCTCCTACAAATTAAAACGTTCAAAAATCATATCAACATGGCGCAGGAAAAATTTATAGTCAAAACAGGCGGAAATTTCCTCCGCGCTGAGATATTTCGTGATGTCGGGATCATTTTTAGCATTTGTTTGAAAATCTTCGCCATCAAGCCAGCGTTTCATAGCGTTTCGCTGAACCCATTTATAAGCATCTTCGCGCAGAACACCTTTGCTGACAATTTCAAGCATGAGCCGCTGACTATAGATCAAGCCGCCCGTGCGATTCATATTATGCAACATTGCGTCGGGATAGACAAGAAGTTTATCAATAATGTTTGTAATTTTTCTCGTGCAGTAGTCGACGTTTATAGTTGAGTCGGGCAAGATGACGCGTTCAACGGAGCTGTGACTAATGTCGCGTTCATGCCAAAGGGTTATATCCTCCATGGCGGCGATAGCATTTCCTCTGACAAGCCGCGCCATACCCGCCACGCGCTCGCAGTTAATAGGGTTACGTTTATGGGGCATAGCGGACGAACCTTTTTGTCCCGGCGAAAAATATTCTTCAGCTTCGCGAATGTCGGTGCGTTGCAGGTTGCGAATCTCCGTTGCAACTTTTTCTAATGTGCTCGCCACGATTGCCAGCGTAGTCATATATTCAGCGTGGCGGTCACGTTGAATAACCTGCGTGGCCAAACGGACGGGTGTCAAATCCAATTTTTTGCAGACAAGTTCTTCAATGCGCGGATCAATGTTGGAATAGGTGCCGACTGCGCCCGATAATTTTCCAACGCTGACAATTTTTTTAGCGTGTTCCACGCGTTCAATATCACGCTCAACCTCCGCGCTCCACAGCAAAAGTTTTAAACCAAAAGTCATAGGCTCGGCGTGGATACCATGTGTTCTGCCAATACAAGCCGTGTGTTTAAATTCGACAGCTCGGCGGCGTAAAACTTCACGGAACTTTTTCAAATCGTCAAGGATAATTTCAGCCGAGCGTTTCATCATCAAGCAAATCGCGGTATCCTTCACGTCACTTGAAGTCAAACCCTTATGAATGTATTTCGAGTCCTCGCCGACGTATTCGCCAACGCAAGTAAGGAAAGCGATTATGTCATGATGTGTGACGCTTTCGATTTCGTGAATACGTTCGAGATTAAAATTTGCTTTGGCGCGAATATTTTTAGCGGCTTCAAGCGGAATCTCGCCAAGTTCTGCCATGGCGTCGCAGGCGGCAAGTTCCACGTCAAGAATCGTCTGCCACTCATTTTCTATCGACCAAAGTTTTCCCATTTCGGGCAATGTGTAGCGTTTAATCATAAAAAATTCTCCTTTCAAACACGCAAAAAATTAGACAGAAAAAAATTTTTTCCTGCCTGCAGATTTGTTATAATGTCAACGGTGATTGAAATGAACATTTTAAATTTTGTGCCGCCAAATTTTTTAGACATACCCGTTCTTTTGATTGAGTCGTCGGAAATGTTGGAAGGCTTACGAAAAATTTTGCCCGCCGCAAAAATTGCCTTCATGACGGCTGAACCTGCGCCCGAAATAAAAAAAATCTGCGAAAAATTTCGCGCAGATTTAATTGACGAACTGCCGACCGCGCCGAAAATCTTTGAAATAATTTTAGCGCAGGACGTTTTGACGACGGGTGAAAATTTTTATTCGACGTTGCTGACGTTTAATCATCTGCTAAAAGATTCGGGCTTTATGCTCACACAATTTTATAACGTGCGTTTTGTCGGTGTGCTAGAAAATTTACGGTGCGGCAGATTTTTTAACAACGAGCAAAGACTTTGGGCTAAGGCGGATGTGGTTAAACTTTTGGACGACGCTATTTACAAAGAAATTAGTTTCATGCCCGGCGAACGTGAAAATTTTTCTGCGGACGAGTGGGAACGTTTCGGCTTTGATAATTTCAGCGACGATTTGACGACAAAAATTTGGCTGGTCAAAGCTTGCAAGTGTACTGCCGAAGTTGCCGCGCTGAAAGATCTTTTTACACAAGAGACCCGCGCCGAACTCTCAAGGCTTTTACACAGAATCGAATATGACATTGACGCGGAAGAAAATTTTCAGCGGCTCATGGCTCTTTGTGAGCACGAAAAAATTTTTGACGAATACCTAGCCGATTTTATTAATCAAGTCGTGGTGCACGCGGCGGCTAAAAATTTTATCGCCATTCGCGCCAAAGATTTCGGCAAATTTATTTAAACTCTATGCTTTCAAGCAGACTCGTCACTTGCCCGCGTATTGCCGCTAAATAAATTTTGTAAAGTTCTTTTTGCTCGGCTAATTCTTCTTCCGTCAAGCCGACCGTGCGTTTTTTACGTGCCAATTCGTTTATCCGTGCTAAAAGTTCTGGTGTTATCAAATTAATCGCTCCCATCAAGAAGACTTTCCATTATTGAAAAAATATCCGCACCTTTGCATTGCTCAAAAATTATCTGCCTGTATTCGCCGACGTGATCAAAACGCGTTGTGAATCGCCCCGTAACCTCAATCAAATTTTTCTTGTCAAAATTTTTAAGCCACGCGGAAAAAATTATCAGCTCAAAGAGTTTATATTCCGCAGCGAAGACAAAAAAATTCTGCGGAATGCTCCCCTCAAATCGCCATGGATAAATATTCAAGAACAATTCGTTGACGAGATAGCGTTCCAAGAATGTAGAATACTTTGTAAAAAAATTTTTCCGTTCGGCGGCAAGATTTTTATAATTTTCCGTGACAGTTGAAATTGACACGGAATTTTTTTCATCGGGCGACAGTTGCAGGGCGTCGGTTACGGCGTCCAAAAATTTTTTATCCTGTGGAGAATTTTTACCTATAAAAATTTTGTTTAAGATGTCGAGCATCAGGCGGATAAATTTTTTTGCGTCGAAGTCGAAACTTTGAATCATGAGCGGCACTTGCTGAGCTAAAAATTTTTTTGACTCATAAGCCGCGATTAATTTCGTCAACGCCGCCTCGTCGAAAATTTCTGCAGAAAAAATTTCTTCCAACCGGTCAAGAAAAAATCCCAACACGATTAACCGCTGGTCGATTGTGAGTTTGCGCTCCTGCAGGATTGAAATCATCGCGACTTGGATATTGATTAAATTTCTTTTGTGATAATCGGTAGCTTGAATTTTTTGTATAAAAATTTTTCCGCCGGGCGAATGTTTTTTTTCCGGCACGTGTACGAATTCAAAGTTCATCGGTGCGCGGTCAAATAAAATTAAATCTGCCGCCACGGGACAACTTACCGTCAACGAACGCTCAAAAAAATATTCAAAGTCGCTCGTGACACGCGGATAACTCGCGCAGGTCTGCGATAAAAAATTTTCGCCGTGTTCCAGCTGAATGCGGCATAATTTTTTTTCGTTTAGGAACGGGCAACGTTTCTTGTCGTTAAGCGTGAGGAGATATTCGCCGCGCTCTTCATTAAATTTCAGGCGCGAAGAAATTTCCGGCGGATATTGTTTGAAAGTTTCCTTGTCGATAAAAATATTCCAGCCGCCGCAACAATGCGCGTCGCATTTTGAGCCGTCGCATTTAAATTTGCTAACGTATTGCGGCTGAAAATAAAAATATTTTTTGCTCATGACTTCACCCGAAAAATTTTTTTGAAAGTATAGCACGCGCAAAAAATTTTGTCACTTTAGCACGAAAAATTTGCACTAAGATTTTTTTGTGATATTATACGGCGCGGAACGATTGAATTAGAAGTTAGTGGTTAGTGATTATAAATGGAAAAATATTTTATGGCGGCAATGGGCGGCGCGGATGGATTTGGCAACAAGAGCATTGAAAAGCTTGTGAAATTTTGTGGCAGTGCAGAGGCGGCTTGGTCAGCAGATATTGATGATATTGTTCACGCGGGCATACAATCTAAATCGCTTGAGGCTTTTGTTTCTTTTCGTGGCAAACACCCCAATGCTCCGGAAAATCTTTTTAAATATTGTGAGCGGCACGAGTTCAAGTTGTGTTCAATTTCCGATGAAGATTATCCGCCGCTTCTCAAAGAGATTGACACGCCGCCTATGTTCTTTTACTATCGCGGAAAAATTCAGCCGCACGCGCAGAGGATTGGTATCGTCGGCTCGCGGTACAATACTAACTACGGTCAAAGCGTTGCCTTGGAATTTGGCGAACAACTCGCGGCGGCGGGATTAACTGTCGTTAGCGGCGCGGCTCGTGGCATTGACACCTTTGCACACCGCGGCGCGTTGAAAAAAGGTCGTACTGTTGCTGTGCTTGGTTGCGGGATAGAAATTGCTTTCCGCAGAAATAATGCAAAACTTTTTGAGCATATTATAGAACGCGGCGTTGTTCTTAGTGAATTTCCACCGCAACTGCCTGCGAACCAGGGAACTTTTCCCACGCGCAATAGAATTATCGCGGGACTTAGCAAAGGAGTTATCGTGGTGGAGGCTGGTCAAAGGAGCGGTGCACTTCTCACCAGCAATTATGCCTGCAATTATGGGCGCGATGTTTTCGCTATCCCTGGACAAATTTACGCGCAGATGAGCGAAGGTTGTAACGAATTGATTCGCGACGGTGCAACGCTGATTAAAAGCGCGCAGGACGTTTTGGACGAATACGGAATTAGCACGCCAGCAATTTCTACAAAAAAATCAGAGCCGCTAGCTGAATTCAAGCCCGTCACTTCCGCTGATTTAACCGAAATGGAAGCTAAAGTTTTAGAAATTATTCCGTTCGATAAATACATTGCAGACGACGAAATTTTAATGCGGCTTGATGATATAGAAACGGACGAACTCCCTGCTATTATGCTTGAACTTGATATGAAAGGTTGCGTCATAGAAGACGCCGGACGATATAAACGCAAGGTTGGAGGATGAACAAGTGGCAGAAAAAATTTTGAAGTCGTTGATACTCGTCGAGAGCGCGGCGAAGGCACGAACAATCAGAAAATTTGCCGGGCGAAATTATTCGGTGATGTCAACCGACGGTTTCTTGAGAGATTTGCCCAAAAGCCGAATTGGTATCAGCGATGACTATCAGCCCGACTATATCACGATTCGCGGTCAAGGCTCGCTACTCGCTGAATTGAAACGTGAAACTCTAAAAGCTCGCAGAATTTTTTTGGCAACGAATCCCGACGCGCAGGGTGAGTTTTTGGCGCGCCAATGCTGTGAAATTTTCGGCGTGAATCCCAATTCGCATTTCAGAATTCTTCTTGACGAGTTGACTAAAAAAAATTTCAAGGCGGCTTTAGCTGATGCAAAGACGCTGGACAACAATTTAGCGGACGCTTTCCAAGCTAAGCAACTAATTGACAAATACGTCAGCCACAAAGTCGGCGAATATCTGGAAAGAAAAATTTGGCGCGGCGTGAAAGTCGGCAGGTTCCGCGGAATGTTGCTAAAGTTAATCGCCAATCCGCCCGCGAAAAAATCTTTAAAGATCGGAAAAATTTTGACGCCCGCCACGTTGCAGGAAATCGCGCTAAAGGAGCTGAATTTTTCTGCACAACGAACGCGCTTTATCGCCGACCAACTTTACGAGGGAGTTATTTTCGGTTCGGACTGCGCGGGGCTGATAACTTATCCGCACGCTAAAGAAATTTTTTTAACCAGTGAACACCGTCCGCCCGAAACTGTTCAAGAATTTTTGACGGACTATCAATTCAAACTCTACAACTTGATTTATTCGCGACTCACTGAAAAAATTTCGGTCACTACGATAAAACTTGACGGCACGACTAATGACGCGGCTTTAATGGCGAGCCTTGACGCACTCGGCGTGAATTGGGCTGATTTTTATTCAGTTGGCATTGCCAGCTTAATTAAGCGTAAATATATCACGGCGGAAGATTCTGTTTACAAAGTTACCGAGCTGGGCAAAAGAGTTTTGGACGCCGTGGAAGAATTTTTCGGCGACGTGTTCAGCGCAAATTCTTATAACGATATCACCGCGCAGGTTCAGGAAATTTCGGCGGGTGAACTAAAAAAAATTTCTGTCATTGAAAATTACTGCACGAAGTTTAACGGCGCGTTTAATAATGCGATGACTTCCCTAGGTGAAGACGCTAAACCGCAAGATGAACCAATCGTGGAATCGGACGAGGTCTGTGAAAAATGCGGTAGAAAAATGCTGATTCGCCACGGGCGTTATGGCACGTTTCTAGCGTGTTCAGGCTATCCCGAATGTAAAAACGCTAAACCTTTCCTAGAGTTCATAAATAAAAAATGTCCGAAATGTGGCGGGCGGCTGGCTAAACGGAAACTTAAAGGCGGGAAAATTTTTTATTGCTGTGATTCGTGCGACTTCAAGACTTGGGATGAGCCTCAAGCGATGACGTGTAAAATCTGTGGTTCGACGATATTTGCTCACAAGTTCAAAGAGCGTGCACCGATGTTTTATTGCGGCAATGAAAATTGTTCGACGCGAGAAAATCACCCGATGAATAAAATTTTGGCGGAGATAAAAAAACGTGCAGACGTTCGCAAAGAGAAATTGGCGGCTAAAAAAAATGGCAACAAATAAAAAAGTTCACATAATCGGCGCGGGTTTAGCAGGTTCGGAGGCGGCGTGGCAAATTGCTAAACGCGGCGTCGAAGTTATCTTGCACGAAATGCGCCCGAATAAAAAATCACCCGCGCATAAAACCGGCAATTTCGCTGAACTTGTCTGCAGTAATTCATTGCGGGCGGCTGGCTTAACAAATGCGGTCGGCGTGCTGAAAGAGGAAATGCGGCGTCTTGATTCAGTGATAATGGCGGCGGCTGATTCTGCAAAAATTCCTGCGGGTGGCGCGTTGGCTGTTGACAGGGAAGAATTCGGGCGGCTCGTCACAGAAAAAGTTAAATCGGTCGTTGATTTTGTCGAGGAGGAAATTACAAGCCTTGACTTTGATGACGTGTTGATTATCGCGAGCGGTCCTTTGACTGACGGCGCACTTGCCGAAGAAATTAAAAAGCTCACGGGCGGCGACGATTTTTATTTCTATGACGCGGCGGCTCCTATCGTCACGGTTGATTCAATAAATTTTGACAAGGCGTTTAAGGCGTCACGTTATGACAAAGGCGCGGACGATTCTTATATAAATTGCCCGATGACTCGCGACGAATATTTAAATTTCCGCGCAGAACTTATCAACGCTCAAAAAACTAAGCCGCACGATTTTGAGCAGGAGATTTTTTTTGAAGGTTGCTTGCCTGTAGAAATTTTAGCGGCTCGTGGCGAAGATACAATGCGCTTTGGAAATTTAAAACCCGTCGGTTTGATTGATCCGCGCACCGGACAAATTCCTTATGCAGTCGTTCAACTTCGGCAGGACAATCGCGAGGCGACGCTTTATAATCTTGTCGGCTTCCAAACGCATTTGACTTGGGGCGAACAGAAAAGAGTTTTCCAAATGATACCTGGTCTTGAGGCGGCGGAATTTGTAAGATTCGGCGTCATGCACAGGAACACTTACATAAATTCCCCGAAAATTTTATTGCCGACGTTCCAACTCAAAAGCTCGCCGGAAATATTTTTTGCGGGACAAATAACGGGCGTTGAAGGTTATGTTGAATCCGCGGCGTGAAAGTCAACGGCGCGGACGCTGTGTTGACTTCCTACATGCGGTTGCTTTATCGCGTGGAAAAGCGCGGCGGCGTTTGGAAGCCGACAAGATTATAAAGCGTCGCCTCGCGATTGTCCTGCCGAAGTTGAACGACTGC
>CAJONF010000034.1 GCA_905236665.1 uncultured Selenomonadaceae bacterium
ACGTGTTTATAAAACATGAACTTTACGCGGCGGACATTGCCGGCATTGCTAAAGAAAATTTGCCGTGGGAAAAACTTGCCGGAAAAAATTTATTGCTCACCGGCGCGACTGGTTTAATCGGCACGGTGATTGTCGATGTGCTGATGAAAAAAAATCGCGACGACGGCTTGAACGTGACAATCTGCGCGGGCGGGCGCAATGAAAAAGTCGCGGCGGAAAGATTCGCGGATTATTTCGGCGACAAAAATTTTGTGTTCGTCAAGCTGGACGTGAACGAGCCGATTGAACTTGACCGCCCTGCCGACTTTATAGTCCACGCGGCAAGCAATTCGCAAAATCGGCTGTTCGCCGCCGACCCCGTCAATACGATTATGGCGAACATTTTGGGCACGCACAATTTATTGAATTACGGCGTCAAATCCAAAGCTCAACGGTGCATCTTCCTATCGTCGGGCGACAGTTACGGCAAGCCTTTACATGACGGTGATGTTTTCGACGAGAATTACTGCGGCTATATCAATCCAAATACGTTGCGTGCCGGCTACTTGGAAGCCAAACGTGCCAGCGAGGCTCTTTGCCAGGCTTATATCAGCCAACACGGACTTGACGTGGTAATTGCTCGTCCCTGCAGGATTTACGGCGCGACCATGCGGCTTGACGATTCAAAGGCGATGAGCGAATTTATTTTAAACGGCGTGCGCGGCGAAGATATCGTTTTAAAAAGTCAAGGCTTGCCGAGATTTTCCTATTGCTACGTGGCTGATTGTATTAGCGGAATTTTTTATTGCTTGCTTAAAGGCAAATGCGGCGAGGCTTATAACATTGCCGATTCCAGCGAAATTCTTTCTCTGCGCGAAATTGCCGAATATATAAGTTCGCTTGCAAATAAAAAAGTTGTTTTCCAGTTGCCGAACGAGATTCAAGCAAGAGGATTCTCAGTGGCTCCCGCCGCGATTCTTACCAACGATAAAATTCGCGGACTTGGTTGGTTGCCAAAAGACGACACACGCTCCGGCGTGAAGAAGACGATAGAAATTTTAAAGTCAATGGTAAATTGAAGGTGTTTAAATGTTTTTATATCGCAAGCCGACTTTCGCGGACGTGGACGAAATTCATGATTTAATCGCGGGCTACGCGGCAAAGGGCGTCATGTTGCCTAAACCGCACAGCACGCTTTATGAAACGTTGCGAGAATTCGTTGTTGCAGAAGAGGTTGCGTCAAAAAAAATTGTCGGAGTCGGCGCGTTGCATTTGACATGGAACGAATTAGCGGAAGTTCGATCAATGGCGGTTCACGAAGATTTTTCGCGAAAGGGTATCGGTTCCCAAATTGTTAAAATACTTTTGGAGGAAGGACGCGCCGTGGGTGTGAAAGAATTTTTCACGCTGACATATCGCCCAGATTTTTTCCGATCGCTCGGTTTCACGATAACTACAAAAGAATCTCTGCCGCATAAAATTTGGAAAGAATGTATCGAATGTCCAAAATTTCCAAACTGTGACGAAATCGCAATGATACTTTAGAAAAAATTCTTGCCCGTCGATAGAATTGCAAAGGAGGCGATTTTATGTCGGGCAATGAAATTCATTTGGATAATTTTTATATCGGCGGCGCGGTTACACTCATGGAAGATTTGGAGCGGCGCGTCGAAAATTTTCACAAGCAAAAGACTTACGACGAAATTTTGTCGGAGGCGCGGGACGGCTTGAAAAAAATTTCTCCACAGGAAATGTCGTTCGATGAGTACAAGGCATACATTGAAGGCGAATTGCAAAATATTCCGCGCAATATCACCAGGCACCGCGACGAAGTGACGGTTTGTATTTCTGACGCAGGCTTTCAAGCTATGCAAAACGATCCGGAGTATGAAGCGTGGGTTCTCGACAGCGTGCGCGAAGAATTGAGCTTTCCCGATTATCTTTGCGGCTACCCCGGCACTTACGGTCGCTATGATGTTATGCAGTTCGGCGCGAATAAAGAAGATTTTCGCGGGCATATGTCAGCAATTCATAAAAATGATTCACGCCACGTGGAAGAAGAAACTTATTGGGAGCGGCGGCTTAAAAGATTAAAGGCGCGGCTTAAAGCTGAACAGGAACTTTTTGAGCATGAACAGATTTTGCAGAAGGTGTGTGACGAATCCGCGCAAATTGAATCAATTCAGCGGGCAAGAGAGGGTTTAACGGATTCATTCGCGCCCGAAAAGCCGATAATCGGTGTGCCGGCAAAATTTTTGCTTAGTATGTTGGAGCCGACTTTGTAAAAAATTTCTTAACCATCTCCCTTTTCACTTATGATACAATATAGAAAAAAATTTAAAGGAGAACTGTTTGATGAATCTTAAAACTAAATCAATCCTTGCAGTGAACACAGTAATAATTTTAGTTTGTTTGATGATGGGCATTACCGGCTATCTTCGCACGGAGGAAGGTTTTGCCAAATCCCTGCAAGATAAAGCTGCCTCTGATGTCAATTCGCTGACAGAAATTTTGAACAATCGATACTTGGGCGATTGGCATTTGCAAAACGGGACTCTTTTTAAGGGACAACAACAAATGGACGGCGTTAATGATATCGTCGATTATCTAAGTAGCGTTTGCAACAGTAAGGTTACGATTTTTAATGGAGATACTCGCGTCGCCACGACGGTTAAAGATGAGCAGGGCAATCGACAAGTTGGAACCAAAGCTTCACAGGCGATTATCGACAACGTGATAACGCAGGGAAAATTTTTCGTCGGCAAGGCAAATGTCATGGGCGAGGAGCATTACGCCGCCTATAAGCCGCTGAAAGATTCTACAGGTCAAACGATTGGAATGTTGTTCGTCGGCGTGAGCGTGCACGATTTAAAAGAAGTCGTTAACAATATGATTCTGTCAATCGCGTTACAGGTTGTCGTGACTATAATTTTGTGTATCCTTGCATCGAATTTTTTTATTGGCAAAATGGTCGGCGAGCTTGATGAAGTTATCGGCGCAATGAAAAAATTTTCTCAAGGCAATTTGCAAATTAAAGATTTGGAAGTTCGCACAAATGATGAGTTTGGACTTTTGGCGAACAGCGTTAACGATATGAAAATTCGCCTAAGAAATCTTTTGACTAAAATTGCGGAGTGTTCGGAGCGAGTTGCGGCGTCTAGTGAAGAATTAACAGCCGGTGCACAGCAGACTAGCGAATCAATTAACATGGTCGCGCAAAATATGGAAATTTTGACGGGCGGCACTGCTGAGCAAGAAAAGACCGTTGAAATTTTGGAAAGCAGGACGCAAGATATGCGTGAGAAAATCGCCGGATTGCGTGAAAGTGCAAATCAAATGGAATCGGTTGCTCACGAGAGCGCGAACAATGCGGCGATCGGCAAAGCTAAAGTTGACTCGGCGATTAAACTAATGGAAAATATTGCCGCGCAGGTAAATTCTTCCGCGCAGATTGTCGGCGAATTGGGCAGACGTTCGGACGAGATTGGGCAAATCGTCGAAACAATTTCGGGGATTGCCGGTCAAACAAATCTCCTTGCATTGAATGCAGCTATTGAGGCGGCACGGGCTGGCGAACAAGGTCGCGGCTTTGCAGTCGTGGCGGAGGAAGTCCGGAAACTAGCTGAACAATCCGGTGAGGCGGCAGAAAATGTTACAAAACTTATCGCTACGATTCAACAGGATACGGCTATAGCTGTCAAATCAATCGCTCAGGGCAACGCGAGCGTAAAAGACGGTCGGCAGGCTGTTCAAGAGACGGGCAAAGCATTCAGCGGCATTGAAATGGAAATCGAAAAGCTCAACACGAACGTTTTAAAGAGTATTGAGCATATCAACGAAGTTAATTCCGGTAGCAAAGAGATTTTGTCGGCTGTAGAACGCGTGAAGAAAATTTCTATTCAATCTAATGAAAATGCAACTTCAATCAGTGCGGCGACGCAGGAACAAACCGCTACTATGCATGAAGTTGCAGACGCCAGCAAAACTCTTGCTGAACTTGCTAACGAAATGCAAGGCGAAGTTTCACAGTTTAAGCTATAAGCTATAAGGAGGAAAATTTTTGTTTGATATTGTTAAAATCTGGGTTGAAAGATGATTAATTGCGAACAAAAGAGCCGTCATGGATGACGGCTCGCCCGCGCAGAAAACGTGATGTTTTCTCAGCGGGCACAAGTGGTACGGTTAGTTGCAACATTGAAAAAGTTGAGTAGTAACGCCCCTGCGAGGTGCCCTTTCTTTTTGCTACTTTTTCTTTGGGCGTGCAAAGAAAAAGTAGATTCAAGATATAAGAATTAAGATAAAAAAAACGCGGCAAGTAGAAGATTAAGGGGGAAAATTTTTGTCTGATATTGCGATAAAGGCAGAACACCTCAGTAAAATTTATAAAATCTACGACAATGACATTGACAGGTTAAAAGAGACATTTCACCCGTTCCACAAACGCTACAGCAGAGATTTTTTTGCATTGCAGGACGTTTCCTTTGAAATAAAGCGCGGCGAAAATGTTGGGCTTATCGGCAAAAATGGCGCGGGTAAATCTACGTTGCTGAAAATTATCACCGGCGTTTTGACGGCGAGCGGCGGCACGCTTGAAGTAAACGGGCGAATTGCCTCACTGCTTGAACTTGGCGCGGGTTTTAATCCCGATATGACCGGTTTGGAAAATATTTATATGAACGGGCTTTTGATCGGCTATGACCGAGCAGAAATGGACGAAAAAATTGATGATATCGTTGCATTCGCGGACATTGGCGAATTTATTAATCAGCCCGTGAAAACTTATTCTTCGGGAATGTTCGCCCGCCTAGCATTTTCTGTCAATGCTTTTGTCGAACCGGATATTTTGATTGTTGACGAGGCTTTGAGTGTCGGCGACGCGTTTTTCCAAAGCAAATGTATGGATAAAATGCGCTCAATGATTGACGGCGGCATCACGATTCTTTTTGTCAGCCACGATACTTTTGCTTTAAAAAATTTGTGTGAACGTGCGTTTTTAATGAGCGCAGGAAAAATTTTAATGGACGCGCCCGCTAAAGAAGTCGTCGAAGTTTATAGAAATATGTTGGTTGAATCACGCGGCGCATTGACTGATGAACAAAAGAAACGCCGTGATAATTTAATTGAACAGATTCGCGAAGAAGAATCAAAATTTTTTTCCTCCGCAAAGATTTCCGCCGATAGTTTGGAGCGTGGCAAAGAAACTTTCCTAAAAAATGCAACCTATCAACGCATCGGCGATAAACGCGCTGTCTTTGAAAATATTCAGCTACTTGACTTGAATGGCGAACTTGTGCACGAAATTATTTTCGGACAAACGGTTATTCTGCGCATGGTCGTTCGCTTTAAAAAAGATGTCGCGTGCTTAGCCATGGGTTATCATATTCGCAACGCCACCGGAATTGATTTAATTTACACCGATTCGCGCTTCAATGATACCAAGGCGATTTTCGACGCGCAGGCGGGCGAACTTTACGTCATCGATTGGAAATTTAAAATGGAATTGCGCCAAGAACTTTATGATATTGCTTGCGTCATTTCTACGCCGATTGACGAAACTTTAAGCAAGGTTGAATTTTGCGATTTCATTCCGTGCGCTTTGCAATTCCAAGTTGTCAGCCCGAACGCCTATTTGAGTTTGGACGGCGGCTATGTTCACTGGCACAATGATTTAAATATTCGCCGTGTCGAAAAAAATTAAAATCCTAAAACTTTCGTCCCGCCAAAATTTGCGGCGGTATTTTTTTTGTGCTATCATGACAAAAACTTTTTTAGGAGGAATTTTATTTGCAGAAGAAAAAAGTTTTAGTTTATGGCTCGCTCGAAAGTCTGCACAATTTTTTTTCCGATAAAATCAGTTGCGATTATGAAGTTGTCGCCGCCTTGAGTGATGAACCGGAAAAAATTTCGTTCACGCGCAATGGCGAACCTTTGGAAATTTTCGCACCGCAGAATTTGCCGAATTTTATTTACGAACTTGTCGACGGAATTATTTTTACAAACTTTGCTGAAAAAAAAGATGTCATTAAAAATTTTCTTGCTAAAAAATTTTCCCCGCAAAAAATAATTCTCTGGAACGCTCAGAAGGGTTGGGGCACTTTAAATTTGCACAATAAGGACGGCACGCAAATTGTTTATTTTTGCGGATTGGAATTTCACATTCGCAACGAAAACGATTTAAAATTTTTTTACGAAACTTTTTCACGCCTTCAAAACCAACGAAAGCTTAAGAATTTAAACCCAAAACTTTATCCTGCCTTTTTGGAAAAAAATTTTCAGCAAATCACGGGAAAGCCGCTCGATTTTAAAAATTTGCAGACGTTCACGGAAAAATTGCAGTGGATAAAAGTTTTTGATGCCACGCCGCTAAAAAGTCGCCTGGCAGATAAATATTTGGTGCGAAGTTGGGTCGCGGAAAAAATCGGCGAAGAATATTTAATTCCTCTGCTCGGTGTGTGGGATAATTTCGATGATATTGACTTCGACGCGCTCCCGAATCAATTTGTTTTAAAATGCAATCACGGCTCGGCGATGAATATCATTTGCCGAGATAAAAAAACTTTCGATAAACAACGCGCTCGCGAAAAAATAAATGCGTGGCTCGCCTTTGATTTTGCTACATTGTCTACAGAACTGCATTACACGCGCATAAACAGAAAAATTATCGCAGAAAAATTTATGGTGAACGGCGACAACACCGATCTCACTGATTATAAATTTGTTTGTTTTAACGGAAAAGCTCCTTATTGTAAAGCTACAACCGAACGTTCGACTTTTATAAGATGTACTTATTTTGATATGAATTGGCAGTATACGAATTTTAGCCGCAACGATTACCCTATGAGCGATCACCCCGAAAGAATTTCCAAGCCGAAAAATTTTGAGCTGATGAAAAAGCTTGCCGCCAAACTCTCGGAAGGTTTTGCTCATGTTCGCGTTGACTTTTATGAGATTCAGGGCAAAGTTTACTTTGGCGAAATGACTTTTACGCCAGGCGCAGGAAATTTTTGTTATAAATCAGCAGGAACCGATGAATTTTTAGGAAATCTCCTCAAATTGCCCGAATTAACCTTGCCACCAAAACTTTTTAACTCTGTAGATTATCGCGTTCGCCAAAAATTTTTAACATGAGCAACAACTTGCTGTTAGGAGAAATTTTAGCAGATTATTAGAAATTTATGGAAGATTGGGTCTCACGAAATTAGATAAAAAATTTTTTTAACCCGTTGCAAATTTTTATTGCGCGGGTTATTCTTTATGCGCGATTTTTTTAGAATTTTAAGGAGAAACTTTTCATGAGCAAAATTTATCAGGCTTTTGCCGACGAGAAAGCGTTTATTCCGTTTATAACGTGTGGAGATCCCGATTTGCAGACCACAGCCGCAGTTGTTCGCGCCGCAGTTGCCAATGGAGCTGATCTCGTCGAACTGGGCATACCTTTTTCAGATCCGACCGCGGAAGGCGTTGTTATTCAAGCGGCGAATTTGCGCGCATTGCAAGGCGGAGTAACCACGGACAAAATTTTCGACTTGGTGCGCGATTTGCGCCGCGATATTTCCGTTCCATTCGTGTTTATGACATATGCAAACGTGATTTTTTCTTATGGCGCGGAAAAATTTATCTCAACGTGCGCGGAAATTGGAATTGACGGATTAATTTTGCCGGATTTACCGTTTGAAGAGAAAGAAGAATTTTTGCCGCTGTGTCACAAATATAAAGTAGATTTAATTTCGATGATTGCGCCGACTTCGGAAAATCGAATTGCAAAAATTGCCCGCGAAGCTGAAGGTTTTGTCTATATCGTGTCTAGTTTGGGTGTGACAGGCGTTCGCAGTGAAATTAAAACTGATTTGGCGTCGATTGTGGCAGCGGTTCGTAAAAATACAAAAATTCCGTGCGCGATTGGCTTTGGAATATCAACACCCGCGCAGGCACAAAAGATGGCAAAAATTTCAGATGGAGCTATTGTCGGCTCGGCGATTATAAAAATTTTGGCTAAATATGGCGCGAATTCTCCTAAATTTGTCGGCGAATACGTCCGCGAAATGAAAAATGCTGTAAGGGGGCTTAATCATGTTTAAAAAATTTTTCATGGCGATTTTTTTGCTCGTTGCGATGATTTTTACCGGTTGCGGCGGCGAAAAATCTACAGACACTGGCAACGCGGATAAAAATTCCGCCAATAAGCTCGTAATTTACACTTCGATGAAAGAATCTTTAATCGGCGGGATTGTCGAAGGTTTCAAAGCTAAAAATCCCGGCATTGAAGTCGATTGGCAGTCGGCGGGCGCAGGAAAAATTATGGCAAAACTTGAAGCCGAGCGTCAAAGCGGACATTTAATGGCAGATATCATTTGGACAAGCGAAGTTCCCGATTTTTATCAGATGAAAAACGACGGCTTGCTTGAACAATATCAACCTGCGGGCTTTGAAGAACTTTTAAATCCGTTCGACGACTACGACGGCTCGTTCACCGCCGCGAGATTGGGCACGCTGGGCATTGTGATTAACACGGAAAAGGTTGATACGCCGCCCGCTAGCTGGGAAACGATTGCAACCGACGCGCTGTATAAAAATTCGTTCGGAATTGCTGACCCTGCGCTCTCTGGCACAGCTTTTATGAGTATTGCGCTTTTGGAAAAGCAATTCGGCTGGGATTATATCGTTAAATTGCACGACAACGGCGCGACAAAAAGTAAAGGTTCCGGTCGCGTGGTCGATGATACTGCTGACGGAGTTTTGAACGCGTGTTTGGGCGTCGATTACATTACTGCTGGCAAAATCGATAAAGGTGCGCCGCTAAAAATGGTTTATCCGCATGAATTGTTGATGGTTCCTAGTCCCGTGGCAATTTTTAAAGACGCTGACCATAAAGACAACGCTAAAAAATTTGTAGATTATTTAATGTCGCAAGAAGCTCAACAAAAAGTCGCTGAGGCTGGAACGGTTCCTGTTCGCCGCGATATTCAAATGCCGGAAAAATATAATCTGCCAATGCCTGAAGATGCTTTGAACAACGGAATTAAGATAAATTATTCAGAAGTGCTCGAAAAGAAAGATGAAACGATTAAAAATTTTTCCAATCTGTTCAAATAAATTCATTCAGCCGAAAATTATCCCACGACAAAAAATTTCGTCGCGGGATTTTTTATTCTTTGGTCTATAACTATATTTCATGCAGGAAAAGATTTTTTTTCGTGGAATAAAGCTAAAATTAATTTTAAGACTGTGAACTTAAAGGAGCGAATCAATTTGAAAGCAGACGGAGTTTTTCCTACAATCGGGAGCAAATACGACCAGTTGACGGGGCTTTATAATCGCGAATCTTTTTACCGAGAAGCTGCTTTGCTCCTTGGAGCGCGTTACGACGTGGATTATTGTATTGTTTGCATGGATATTAGCTGTTTTAAAATTATAAACGATCTTTTTCACATGGATACGGGCAATTTGATATTGAAAACAGCGGCTGAATATATAAAAACTTTGCTGAATCCGCGAACTTCTATAAGTTGTCGCTCCGACGCCGATCATTTTATTTTGTGCGTGCCCACGGAAGAACTCCAAATAGAAAAAATTATCAGCGACCTTGATAAAAAAATGCAATCGCTTCATATAAGTCACAACATTTTATTTTTTGCAGGGATTTATTCGGTTGATAAGCGCGATTTGCCGATTGATCAGATGTGCGACCGCGCCGGCATGGCTTTAAAACGGATAAAGGGCAGTTATTTGACGCGTTACGCCTATTACGATGCAAAAATGCGCGATCAAATGATTGAAGAACTTTTGATAAGCGGAAATTTGGAAACTGCACTCTTGGAACACCAATTCACAATCTTTTTGCAACCGATTTTTGACCCGCATAAAAATGTTGTCATCAGCGCGGAAGCTTTGGTGCGCTGGTTCCACCCGATTCATGGCATGGTTTCGCCGGGCAAATTTATTCCTGTCTGTGAACGCAATGGCTTTATCGTCCGCCTTGATCGTTTTGTTTGGGAAGAAGCTTGCAGAGTTCAGCGCAAAAGACTTGATGAAGGCAAAAAAGTCGTGCCAATCTCCGTAAATTTATCGCGTTTGAACTTTTACAGCCTCGACCTGCCGGATTTTTTGTCATTGCTTTTGGCAAAATACGATTTAGAGCCGTGGATGCTTAAACTCGAAGTCACTGAGAGCGCGTACACCGATAATCAGCTACAACTTTTAGATATGATTTCAACGTTCAAGAGTTTAGGTTTTTCGGTATTAATGGACGATTTCGGTTCGGGTTATTCGTCGCTGAATATGTTAAAAGATATGCCGCTCGACACAATAAAAGTTGACATGGCGTTTATCCGCGAATTAGAAAAATCCGAGCGCGTGGCAGTAATTTTAAAATTTGTCGTCGAATTAGCAGAGGCTTTAGGTATGGGCGTTGTAATAGAAGGCGTGGAAACTAAAAAACAATGCGATTACGTGGCAAGTTTGGGAGATGTGGCGATTCAAGGCTATTATTTCTCCAGACCGTTGCCGATACCGGATTACGAAAAACTTTTGGATAAATACCCGTTATAATTTTCAATGCAAACAAAAAAACCCGTGCAAGCGGGCTTTTTTTTGTCATAGATTTATTCGGCGGCAAGAAGAGTTTTTATAACATAAGTGGGCAAAGCGAATGCGCCAACGTGAATTTTTGTGTTGTAGTATTTTGTCTGCAGGTTTAAAGCGTTCCAGTGCGAGAAATTTACGGCGTTGGTCGGGTGAAATTTTTTCGACGCAAAACCAAAAAGCCATTGTCCCGCCGGATATGTCGGAATGTGAATTTGATAAACTCGAACAATCGGAAAAGAAGTCGTCAACCGTTTGTGAGCGCGTTGCATTGCGGCGGCGTCGCGTGAATAAAAAGGATTTTCGTGCTGATTAACCATAATTCCGCCTTCGCGCAGGGCATTAAAACAATTTCCATAAAATTCTTTGGTAAAAAGTCCTTCGCCAACGCCAAAAGGATCTGTCGAATCTATAATAATCAAATCGTATTCATCAGCTTTTCGGCGAATAAATTTCAGCCCGTCCGCGAAAAAAATTTCCACGCGTGGATTATCTAAGCAGGCAGCAGTTTGCGGAATAAATTTTTTACAGGCGCGAACAACCGTTTCATCAATCTCGACCAGATCAATTTTTTCTATCGTGTCGTATTTTAAAAGTTCACGCGCAGAACCACCATCACCGCCGCCGACCAGCAAAACTTTTTTTATTTCGGGATTAACGCAAAGCGGAACATGAGTAATCATTTCGTGATAAATAAATTCGTCGCGCTCCGTTATCATGATTCGCCCGTCAAAAACCAAAATCCGCCCGAATTCCGCCGAATCAAAAATATCTACGCGCTGAAATTCGCTGGTTTCACTGAAAAGTTGTTTGTCGACCTTTAAAGAAAAGCTCACGTTGGGTGTATGTTGCTCGGTGAACCAAAGCTCCATTTGAAAACCTCCTAAAAAATGTTATAATTTTTGCGGAAGGAGTGATTAAAATGCATGAACTGACTAAAAATTTGCGGCGCAAAGAATACAATCCGTGCGGCGATTTGACCGGCAGGGAACGCGAAATTTGCGACGAGGCAACAAAAAATTATTTTAATTTGCCGTTCGTGGAAGTTATGCGGGCTATTTCCATTAAAAATCTCGCTGAACTGGAAAATGAAAAAAATTTTTCTAACGTTGACGCGCTAAAAAATTGGGCGAATTATAATCTCAGCGACGACGAGCGGCGGGCAAATTTAAATTTTGACACGTTTACGCCCCTGCAAGCCGGTTTGTCGAAATATTTCGTTCACATTCTCTTTGAAAATCGCTACAATATTCATTACAACGCGCTGATTTCTTATTGTCAGACGCTGGACGAAAAACTTTTTCCAAACAATTTGTCAGCAGAAGAATTGGAACGAAAAATAAACTCAATCGCCCAGCAAGCGAATCATTCTGCGACGATAAACGCGCTTACTGAAGAATTTTTGAACTTTTTAGCGGCATTTTAGGCTTTTGACTTCAATTTTGCAATCTCATTCATAATTTCCTGCGCGAAATTTTCCAAGGCGTCTTTATCCTTAGTGGAGCCGGAAAATTTCATCGGCTTACCGTAAATGACAGCCAAGCGCGGGAATTTTTTTTCGCTGGAAAAAATTTTTTCAGTATTTACAATCGCGGCGGGAATAATTTTAGATTTTGTCATTGCCGCGATTAAACTAACGCCGGATTCTGCTTTACCGAGCTTGCCGGTTTTTGAGCGCGTGCCTTCCGGAAAAATTCCAAAACATTTGCCGTCTTTTAAAATTTTTATCGCGGTTTTTATCGCAGATTTATCAGCCGCGCCGCGTTTTACGGGGAAAACGTGCAATAATCTACAAATTTTAGCCATAATCGGATTTTTAAAGAGTTCTTCCTTGCCCATATAATTAATTTCGCGGTCAATGAATGTGCCCAAAAACGGCGGATCCCAGTTGCTCACGTGATTTGCCGCCAGAATGAACGAGCCGTCCTTTGGAATATTTTCTGCGCCGATTACGTCCGTTTTTAAAATTTTTCCGAACCAAATACGGCATAAAATTTTAAAAAATTTATAAAAAGTCATTTTGCAAGCCTCAAAATTTCCAAAACGACTTCTTCTATCGTCATATTCGTCGAATCAATTAAAATCGCGTCAGGTGCTTGGGCAAGCGGTGCAATTTCGCGTTCAGAATCCTGTTTATCGCGCAGAGTAATTTCTTTTTTTATTTGTTCTAAATCCGCCGCGAAATTTTTTGATTTTAACTCCTCAAAACGCCGCCGCGCTCGCTCATCAACCGACGCCGTTAAAAAAATTTTCAAATCAGCATTCGGTAAAACTTGTGTACCGATGTCGCGTCCGTCCATGATAACTTTTCCGCTTTTTGCCATGTCGCGTTGCAATTCAGTTAATTTTTTCCGAACAAAACCAAATTTCGCCACGTCCGATGCTCCACGGCTAACTTCCGGCGTGCGAATTTCTTTAGTAACGTCACGCCCGTCAAGAAAAACTTTTCCAAACGCGTCCAAACGAATTTCAATGTCTTTTAGCAAATTTTCGTCAAGATTTTTTCCGCTTTGCAAAACTTTTAACGCCACTGCGCGATACATTGCGCCCGTATCAATATAAGTGTAGCCCAATCGCGCCGCGCAAATTTTTGAGACGGTACTTTTACCTGCACCAGCCGGACCGTCTACCGCAATAATTTTTTTCATAAAAATTTCTCCCTCGATTTTTTATACTCAGTTTCAAGATTATTTTATCAAAAAAATTTTTATCTGCAAACGAAGAAGACGCCCGAAATTTTCGGACGCCTTTATTTTTTGCATAACACCTTAAATATTTTCTTTAGCAACGGCAACGAGTTTTTCAAAAGCCGCCGCGTCATTGACAGCCATATCGGCCATCATCTTACGGTCAACAGCAACGCCAGCTTTTGTCAAGCCGCAGATTAATTTGCTGTAAGAAATGCCGTTAATACGAGCCGCCGCGTTAATGCGGGCAATCCACAGGCGGCGGAACTCGCGCTTTTTAACTCTGCGGTCACGGTGGGCATATTGCCCGGCCTTCATGATTGATTCATTGGCTTTTTTGAATTGTTTGCTCCTGGCACCGCGATAGCCCTTAGCCAGCTTTAGGATTTTTTTATGGCGTCTGTGTGCTGTGACACCGGTCTTTACTCTTGGCAAGATAATTCCCTCCGTTCAAAAAGTTTTAAACATAAGGAAGCATTTTCCTTACGCGTGCGCGATCAGCCGCCGAAGCAAGCGTCGCCTTGCGGAGATTTCTCTTGCGTTTGCGGGTCTTCTTTTCCAGAATATGGCTTTTATATGCTTTGTTGCGTTTGAATTCACCGCTACCGGTCACGTGGAAACGTTTAGCTGTTGCGCGATGTGTCTTGATTTTGGGCACCGCTGTCCCCTCCTTTTGTATTAGTGCTTTTCTTGGTCTTTTGCGCCTTCTGTGCCTTAGGAGAGAGAATCATCGTCATATTCTTGCCCTCAAGTTTAGCGGCACGCTCGACGGTCACGACATTTTCAAGAGCTTTGGCAAGATTGCCCAAAAGTTCGCTACCCAATTCCGGATGCGATAATTCACGCCCACGAAACATAATCGTAACTTTGACTTTGTTGCCCTCTTCAACGAAACGCTGTGCACTTTTGAGTTTAACTTCAAAGTCGTGTTGCTCGATATTCGGGCGGAGTTTAACTTCTTTAATCGTGATAATTTTCTGCTTCTTGCGGACTTCCTTTTCGCGCTTTTGCTGTTCATAACGATATTTGCCAAAGTCCATAATCCTGCAAACAGGTGGTCTGGCTTTGGGTGCAACCTCGACCAAGTCAAGGTGCTTTTCTTCAGCAAGTCTAAGCGCATCCCGCGTCAGCATGACGCCGAGCTGTTCGCCATTCGCGTCGGTCACTCGAACCTCGCGAATACGAATCTCCTCATTGATTCTCAAACTGTCCCTACTAATTGAAATACACCTCCCGCGGCGCGTCAGAAAAAAATTAAAGGCGGCTTGTAAGCCCCCCCGCGTTCTCACCAAAAAAACTCTAGCAACCGCGCCAACACATTTAAGGTCGGCGGGTGAGAAGCGTTGGCTCCTGCTTAACGCGCCAAAGTCTATCACAGCAATTTTTCTTTGTCAATGCGCAATGCAAAATGAAATTTTTTTATTTAAGTTTTGGGTTATCGGTCTCTTCAATATATTTTCGCGCCGCGTTGATAACAGATGTTTTTAGCTCGATAATCGGGACGTTCTTAACCTGCGCGCCCGCAACGTTTTGATGACCGCCGCCGCCAAATTTTTCCATGATAACTTGAACATTTAAATCACCCGTCGAACGCGCACTAATTCCAATCATGTCATTTTTCATTTGGAAAAGGATAATCGTCATGCGCACACCCTCGACACGGAGCAAAGAATCCGCCGCTTGACCGGCAATCGCCTGCACATTTGGAATAATATTTTCAATGGCAGAGACGACCAGTCCGCCCTCGAAATATTCCGACTGAGCCTTTGTTTTGGCAAGTGAAAGCGTCGTTTCGTAATCAGACATGAAAAGATGATTGACCGCGACGGGATCCGCGCCGCTCCTGCGAAGATAAGCCGCTGCCTCGAAAGTTCTAGCTCCGGTTTGTATAGAAAAATTTTTCGTGTCGACGACTATACCGGAATAAATCGCAGTGGCCGCCAATTTTCCAATTTTAATTTTTTCGTCGAAGTACATTAAAAGTTCTGTGACCATTTCGCACGTCGAACTTGACCCCGGCTCCAAATAAGTTATCGCGGCGTTTTTAATGGTGTATTCGCTACGCCGGTGGTGATCTATGACGACGATTTTTTTTATTTTTTCAAGCAGTGAGGGCGCGGCAACGAGTTTAGGAATAAAAGTATCCACAACGACGAGCAAAGGCTCTATCGTTGTGGAAAGGGAAACTTCGCTCGCGCTGACGAATAAATCTTTGTAATTATCGTCGCGTTCCAGCATATCGATAATTTTTTCCACGCTGTCCAGCCAGTTGCTTAGGACAATATGCGCGGGCTTATTCAAATTTTTTGCCATGAGCGCAACGCCAACTGCCGCTCCGAGCGCGTCATAATCTTCGCGGGTATGCCCCATGATGAAAATTTCGTCCGCCGATATCATCGTATCGCGGATTGAATGAGACATCACGCGGGCTTTTACGCGGGTATTTTTTTCTACAGCTTTTGCACGTCCGCCGAAAAATTGCGTTTTATTGTCAATGTTCACGGCTACTTGATCTCCGCCGCGTCCCAAAGCTAATTGCAATCCCGCTTCAGCCTTGATACCCAGTTCGCCGATTGATTGTTCATTGGAAGGTTTTTCGGCGACGGTAGCTCCCATTGACAGTGTAACGGGCAACTGATTTTTATTGACGAGCTGGCGAACTTTATCCAACACCAAAAATTTTTCTGCAACCGCCCGCTCCAATGCACGCCGTTCAAGAATGACTATGTATAAATCGCTGGATACGCGCCGCATTAATCCCGACAGTGATTTAACCCAATCTTCTAAAATTTCGTTGACAGAAAGCAACAGGGAAGTTTTTTCAGCCTCATTTAGTCCCTGCGTCACTTCGTCATAGTTATCAATCTGCACATAAATAACCGCTGTTCGACTGCGCTGATATTCGATCTTCAAATCTTCGTAAGACGTTATTTCCCGCGCAAAAAGAACGACCATTCGCGAATAATCCAAATTTGCTTTAAGGTGACGATATTTAACAAGGAAGTGCCGATAAAATTCCTCGGTCTCGTTGTCGGCGGTTTTTCTGTGGCGCAGAGATTTAACGTAATATTCGCCTTCATTTGCCGCTGGGGTGGCGTCACTTGTTTCCGTAGAAAAAATTTCTTCGGGGAGCAAGCCTTCCCAAAATTCGTCAATATCCATGCCCTGCTGAGGATTTACTTCCGAAAAGCCCTGCATGATACTGTTACACCATTGCAGACGGCGCGTTTCGTCCACGACCGTAATACCTTCCGGCAAATTCGTCATGGCATAATACATCATGTCGTTAAAATTTCCAATGACATTTTCGGCGTACTCTTTAAATCTTTTTTCGCGTTCCTTTAGGCGTACACGGGCAAAAGCTGTAAGCAATAACCACACCAAAAAAGCCATCGCGCCCAAAATTTTATTGTATTGCGAAATTATAACGACCATAACCAGCATGACCGACAAATTTATTACTGAATCGGGCCACGCGGATAAAATTCTCGGCACATCATCACTTCCCTAATCTTTAAAAATTTTTTTTCTATAATCAAACAGCGTATCAATCAAACCGGTTATCGCCACGAGCTGAATAAAAAACATATTCAAAAAAATTAACACGTAAAAAACTCGCCGCATGAATTTAGAAATTTTATAGCGATCAAAGATCCACGATAACAGCGATAATCCTTGAACCAGACCGATAAGCGCGGAAACAACCAGCATATTTAAAGATATCTCGTAAATTTCTGTCCAACCGCGTGTCGTGCCCCAATAAAGACTAAGGATTGAAATTATCGCCACGTAAAAGAACAGCGCGGGGAATTTCCATTCAGCAAACGACGGGAACAACGGCAATTTTATCCGCAACTTCGGAAAAATCCATTTAGACGTAAACCAAACCGCCAGCGTATTTATCAACGCGGTTAACATGATGATCGTCGGCAATAAAAAAGTCATCGTTTGAATTGCCGGTTCCACTTGCTCCTTTGCTTGAGCGATTTGCGCTTTGTCTACGCCCATTGCCTCATACATTGCGAACGATTCGGCAAAAGATTCTCGCACCAAGTCTATTTGCGTTTCAATAAAGTTCACGTCCATTATCGCCAGCAATAATCCTAATGATAAAACTTGAGCGGCGGAAGCGACAATCATCGTCGTTAAAAAAATTCTGACTGCGCCGAAATTTTTTTGCACACACCAACCCAACGCCACGCCGCATATCCCAAAACTTAAAACGATTCGCGCTGCCAAAAGCGGGCTGATTAAAATCGATAACAAAATCATCGTGACAACCAGCGCAGTAAAACCTTTGCTCACGCCCTGACGAACTGTTAAGACGGCAAGCGGTACTGCGCAAAAAAATTCTACGAACATACCAATAATCGGGACATACACCGCCACAAGCCCCATGATTACAGTTATCGCCACGAGCAAGCCGCCCTCAATAGTCGGCGTTACACTTTTTCCCATTACAAAACCTCACAAAAAAAATTTTAGGAATTATATCAAAGTGCACCACTTTTAACAATAAAAAATTAGGAATTAGGAATTATTTTAACTCCTAACTCCTAACCCCTAATTCTTAATTGAAATTATCTTACGTAAATAGTTAGCGTGTTGTAAGCCAGCGATTGCAATGTTAAATCGGCAGTAGTCAAAGATTTCAGTTCGTTAAAAAGCGTTTGCGGGGAACCACCGTACATGACGTTAAAGACAGCGCGTCCGCCTTCATAGCTGGAAAGATTTACATTTTTCACGCGATTAACTTTGCCCAGCGCACTTTGAACTAAATTTATTTTGGAAAAATCCGAGCCGATAACGATAACTTCCATGCCCTGGCGGCTGGTGTACATACCGGTTATCTGTTCGACAAAATAATTTCCCATTTGCTCACCCGCCGCGGCAAGAGCTTTTTTCGAGGCAATAGCTTCCGAGTTGTCATAAGCAGAACCGTATTTGCCATCCGCCGCGATAATTTGTCCGGTCTTAACGATAAACATTTTGGCTTCCACACGGGCGCGGCAAGATTGCATATTTGAAGTTTGATTACCGGGGAGCCAGCGTCCGACATCGCCGACGCCCTCGCTAAAAGCCTCGCCGACAATCATAATATCCGCGCCGAAAGTTTGCGCTGCCTGTTGCATTTGCGCGGCGTTCATGCTCATTGGCTTTGAAATATTTAAGCGCGTGCCGACTTCTATAACATTTGAAAAGCCCGCGTTGATTAATGCCTTGACGATTGCAGTTTCACCGGCAGGATCAGGCACTCTGTATTGAATGTGTTGTTCTGGAACATAGACGGCGATTTTCGGGTTACGCAGTTGCACATCGATAATCCCCAGTCGCGTCAATTCGTTCATCAATTTTGAATTTGGCTGGTCGTCCACGGTTGCATTAATCGTCACACGCCAACCGCTGGCAATTTGTTCGCGGTTGACAACTGAATAATCTGTGACAAAACCGCGAGACTGCGTGTAAATCTGATCGTTAATGAGCATACTGTTTTGCACGAGCGTTTGAGAATCAACGAGCACACCAACAGTATTTTCAACTGCCGCACGCAATGCATCATTTTCTGCATCTGAAGGCGTGATACCCGTGCCCGTGACTGTGACATTTTTTGCAAACGCCGTCGCACTGAAAATCAATAGCATAGAAAAAAATATAACTAAAAACTTTTTCATACGACTCACCTCTTTATGAGAACTAATGGTAAAAAAAATCTGCAGGAATCAAAGACCCGGTCGCTCATGGATGAGCGACCGCCGGCGCAGAAAACGTGATGTTTTCTCAGCCGGAATAAGCGCGTTTCTTTTTGCTACTTTTTCTTTGGCGCAACAAAGAAAAAGTAGATTCTAAACATAAAAATTATAATTAAGTCCGAACGAGCGCGTCGCTTAAAAATTTTTTATTGCCTAAGTTCTCTTAACCACATCGCCTTTTTGCACGCTGATAGAACCGGCAACTTTACAAACCGAATATTCCGCGTTGACCTCTACAACTTTTGCTTTACCAAGTTCGTTGCGTTTCATGCCGACAATTTTTCCGTCAACAATTATGGCGTCACTCTCGCGGAAAATTGACAACATTTCACCTTCGCGCAGACCGTCATTTGAACCTTTATCAATGTAAATATCCGAGCCGGAAACGTCAACGATTCGTGCTACAAGGGGATTCACTTTTTGCAACTCACGCAAAAAATTTTCTGCCGCGTCCTTGCAAGCATCGTCAAAAGCTTCTACCTTACTCTTGCCGCTTTTACTACCTTCCACAGTGGACGCAACGACAACTTCGCCCGTGGCACTGTCTACCATGCGGAATTCAAATTTTATTTTACATTTAACGCCGTGAGCAAAATTATCCGCAAGCTTTACAAATTTTGAAATTAAATCGCCCACGGGATTGTTTACAAATTCCGCCATGGTTACTTTTCCCATAAGCATATAATCCGCGCCGCTAAGTTTACCTGTCTCCACAGCTTTTTCCGGATCCGCGGCAATATTCTGAAATCCTTGCTCTTTTAACACCGCGTCCATTTGAAAACGTTCGACGACAGTATAATTTCCGCTCCCGTGTATCGCCGTGATAAGTTGCTGTGTCATAATTTCGGCAACTTTTTGTTCGGTGTAGCCGGAAACATTTTCTAGCGGCATGACCGCCACACGTTTTTTAGCCGCCTCGCAAAAACTCAGTGAACAAAACACAGCCAGCAAGACGAATAATACCGAAAATTTTTTTAATCCATTCATATAAATCCCCACCTAAAATTTTTTACGATCTCTTCAAAATATCTCCTTGACTTGCCGGATAATATTGTTCAATGATTTTGCAGATAGAATATTCCGCATTGACTTCCACAACCTGCGCCCGACCAATTTTTTCGCTTTTCATGCCGACAATTTTTCCGTTCACCATTATGGGCGAAGTTTCCCTAGAGATTATCAAAATTTCACCTTGGCGCAAACCGTCGTCCGAGCCTTTGTCAATGTAAATATCTGCGCCGGAAATATCAGCAATGCGAGCAACAAGCGGATTATTTTTTTGCAATTCTATAAAAAAATTTTCCGCCGCATTTTTGCAAGCAGAATTCATCGCGGCAACGTTGTTTTCACCTTTTTGTTCGCCCGCCACGGAAGAGGCAAGTACAATTTCGCCCGTTGTGTTGTCAATGAAACGAAGTTCTACAGAAATTTTAAACTCTGACTTTTTAGCTTCAGGGATATTTCCAAAATTTCCGTCCTCGCCATTGAAAATTTTTCCAAGAGCAACGATTTTACCTATGGTCGACAAAGCGTCGGAAAGTTCGTCGGTTTTGCCGTCCGCCATCGTAACTTTTCCAACAAGAGTATAATCCGCGCCGCTTAATTTTCCCAATTCTACAGCTTTATTCGGATCAACGGCGATATTCTGAAAACCCTGTTCCCTTAACACCGTGCCCAGCTGTTCACGTTCAACGACTGTATAAATCCCGCTCGAATGTATTGCAACTATTAACTGCTCTGTCATAATTTCGGCAACTTTTTGTTCAGTGTAGCCCGAAACATTTTCTAGCGGCATGACGGCTACTATTTTTTTCGCCGCTTCGCAAAAGTTTAGTGAACAGATAATCATGACGGCAAAAATTGCGGCAAAAATTTTTCTTATAACCGCAAACATAACGACGCGCCTCCTTATATTTTATTTTTTTTAATATATCAGACGCAAATTAAAATCGCAATAAAATTTATCTGAAAAAAAATCCCCGTGAAGTTTTTCGGGGAATTTTTTTCATACGCGCCGTAAGACGCATTGCGCAACAGTCGTTGAATTAGGAATCCCTCCGTGGGGAGTGTCAATTGTTTAGGAATTTTTTTACCAAAATCTCCGCGACAATCGCATCTACCGGTTCGGGCGGCACCTGCATTGTCGTAGGCAGAAGTTTTCGCCAGCCGCGTGGCGGATTTTTTTTCCAATATTCAATTCGCGCCTTTTCAGTGGTATGTTTCTCGTCGATTATTTGAAATTTTAGTCCTGCCGCCGAAATTTTTTGCGTTGCTTGCTTATGCGTGGTACCATTTCCGATAATTACCGATTGAATTTCAAATTCTGCCGCTAAACTTTTTAAAACTGCCTCTAAATCTTCGGTTGGAATAACTTTTTGGAATTTTATTTCGCAATTCGCCGTTAAAACTGCTACGCCGCATTTATCGCGTCCGGGATCTATTCCCATGAAAAATTTTTGTTCTTTATGCATGGTTTTACCCCCGTTGACTGACTTTTATATTCAAACGTAGCGGTCCTTGCGAAAAAGTTTCATCGCGGGCGGTGGCTGTAAGCTGAAATTTGCCTTTTACGGCGTTAATTGATTCTAAAACGTTGTAAAGTTGTTCGCCGTCCATTCTGCCGACGCTACCTGTTAGCGGGTCGCTCAAAATTCCTTTTTGCACGGCGAGACGATTTATTTCCGTCAAAAATTCTTGCAAAACCATTTCGGATGGCGATTGACTAGAAATTTCGTAAGTTTTGGAGAAAATTTGCTCGCCTTTGCTAAAAATTAATTCGTTCGGATAAAGTTCGAGCCGTGAGCGAACAGGTTCGCCGCGAACTAAATTTCCCGCCGCAGAAATTCTCAAAACCATATCTCCGCTACTTTTTTCTATCGTTTCTATGACTTGGTGCAATTCCGGCTGATAAATCCAAACCGCAGTATCTTCTTCGCCGCCAAAACGTTCAATAATGTTTTGCGTGGCGCGTTCAGCTAAAGAATCTATATCATTTGAAATTTCTTCGCCACTTCTGCCGCCTTTTATTATTCCACTGGCTAAAATTTCTCCGGCGCGCAGGGTAATATCGCCTTCGCGGATAGCAATTATGCCTTCGCGCAGGCGATTATTACGTTCTTCGAGTTCTGTATTATCCGAAGAAAGTTTTTCGTTGTCTGAAGATAATTTTTCATTGTCGGCGGTCAAAGTTATGTTAAATTCGCCGAGTTTTTTATTATCAGCTTCCAATGCGGCATTTGAACCAATTAAATTTTCATTTTGGGCGGCTAAATCGGCGTTTGTCTGTTCAAGTTGTAAATTTCCTTCTTTCAAACGGTCGGATTCGGCGCGAAGTTCTTCTTGTTCACTTTTTAGAGCTAAAATTTCTTCTTTTGATTCGCGAAGATTAGTATTTGCACGTTCAAATTCTGTTTGCGCCTTAAAAAGATTTTCTGTGGCGTCATCCAGTTCTGCCATCGTCAAATCCATAGTTTGTCGCAATTCATCCATGCCAAAAAGCGCGGTACGAACATTTTGCGAAATTAAAACCATAAAACCGATTGAAAGTGCAGTAATTAATCCGCCTGTCAAGACAGTTACAACCATGGAAGTATGTCGCGGGCGTAAACCGAACATCGACAGACGTTTTTTCCCAATTTTTGTACCTAATTTGTCTCCGATAAAGGCAATCGCGCCGCCGGTGACAATCATAACTAAAATTAAGTAAATTCCTTCCAATCAATCACCCCCAGCAACTTTCATTGGGCGAGAAACGCTGTAAACGCTCTCGACGCGGCGCAATTTATTCATC
>CAJONF010000035.1 GCA_905236665.1 uncultured Selenomonadaceae bacterium
AAGTTTGTCAGTAACGGATTTCACCTCCTTATATTTTTGGATTGTTTTATAGCTTATTATAAGTGTTCTTTAACTGTTGGAACCCCTTCTTTCAACTTTTTATAACTTTTCTTTAGCTGTTAAAACCCTCCTTTGCAAAAGATTGTTACTTAAAAGCCAAAAAGATTTTTTATTTTGCTAAAGAAACCGCCGCCGCTTGCCGCAACTTCTAAAGGAGTTTCCGTGACGTTGCGATTGGTATAAAGCCCGACGAGTTCATCAAAACTTTTTGTCAACTTTGAATCGGGCGCGGCGAACATGAGCGGTTGCCCCGTGTTGATTGACTTGTTGACGGAGGGATAATCATTGGGCAGGCGGTGATAAAACGGCTCGCCTAAAAGCCTTTCCACGTCTCTACTTTCAATCAGCTTTTGAGAATCGGCGCGGTTTTCAATAAGGCGAATTTTACTTTCCTCGTATTCAAAGCGAATCAGCGTATCATAGCCGATTTTATAATTTTTCAACGCGGGCAAGAAGTCGATAACGCCGATATAATTTATAACCGTGCTGATATCGAGCATTGCCAAATTCAACGCGCTGAACATAGAGTTCAAGTCAATAACGATATAATCGAAAAAGTTCAAGTCGTTGATAATATCCGTGACAAGCTGAACGTCGGTTTGATAGGCGTCAAAAACATACAGCGGCGCGGGCAAAATTGAAAAAGTAACGCTTTGATTAGAGTAGTCAATCAAAAAATCGCGGACGTTGAACTTGTCGGGGTGATCAAGCAGGGCGCGTTGTGCACCGGCAACCGTGTTTATGGAGGTGAGTTTCAAATAATTTAGCACGTCGCCGAACTGCAAATCTAAATCGGTAAGGCAGACTTTGTAACCTTCATTAGCCAGCCCCGCCGCTAGGTTTATCGCGGTTATTGTCTTGCCGATACCAGGCGTTGTGCTGAACACGCTGATAATAACGCTACTTCGCGCTATAGAATTTTGCGTAGCAACTGCCATTTGCGCTCCCTCCTAAAAATCATTTCTCAAATGGTTTCTTATTGAAAACATAGCCGTCTTCCTCAAAAGTATAGCCGTCGTCATCGTCTTCCGGTTTAATTTCGGTCACGGATTTTTCTTCGGGCTCAGGCTTTTCCTGCTTAGACTTATCGGTTTTAGGTTTATCTGGTTTAAGTTTTTGTTTATCTTTGTTGACTTTGGAAGGCGGCAGAATTCTTTCAGGTTCAGGCTCGCGCTCCTTATCAATTATAATTTTTCTATCTTTAGGATTTTTGAAGTCGTAATCTTCCATTTCGTCGCGATATTTATTTTCTCTATCGTACCATTCGCGCATATTGTTGGACATCTGCGTTTGTGAAAGTTCTTCTTCATCGACAAGATAGGGCGTCACGACAATTATCAGTTCGCGTTTATCGCGGGTTTTGGAGGTGTGTTTAAAAAATTCGCCGATAATCGGGATATCGCCTAGGAGCGGGATTTTGGAAACGTTTTTGCTCTCTGAAGAATCCATAAGCCCGCCGATAACGATTGGTGAACCGGAAGTTAAAGTTATAACAGAATCGGCACTGCGCGTCGAGATAATCGGTTGTCCATTGACGGATTGCCCGCTCATGTTGCTAACTTCCGCATGAACCGCCGAATTAATTCTTTTCTGCGCGTCGACAACAGGCTTAAATTGGAGGATGATACCATATTTTCTAAAGCTGGTATTTGTCCAGCCGCTGGTATTCGTCGCACTGTAAGGAATTTCGCCGCCGATTTGAATCGTAGCCTGTTCGCCGCTCAATGTCATGACACTTGGACGAGAAAGAATTCTAGCCTTACCGTCGGCAACAAGCGCATGAATCGTGGCGTTAATCGCGCCGAAACGTTGAGTCATCCATTTAACAGGGTTGTTGTGGAAGGGTGTAACATTTGAGCCGTATTCGTAAGTGATGACGTGCGGCTCGCCGTTGCTGTCGTAAGTTAAAATATTTTCCGTAGTAAGCGTTCGATCGTGGTCTTCGCCAAAAGTAAAAATTCCGCCGCTACCGTTCTCGCCATATTGAATACCGAGATCTTTAGCTTTATCGGAATTGATTTCGATAATTTGCGCCTCAAGGCGAATTTGCGTCGGGTGAAGAATTTGCAGGAGATCAATAATTTTGCCTTTGGCTTCAGATTTACTCAGCTCAATATCTTCATCTCTGCCCGTATTATCAGCTTCAGTCGTCTCAAGTTTCATGTCAAAGCCGCTACCGATTAAAATACTGCTTTCAGAGCCGCCGTCGACAAAAAGCCTTGCCGTTTGCAGAGCATAATTTTTTTCATATTGATTTTCAACCGTACCCGTCAGCAAAATTCTGTTGTCGACAAATTTAACGTGAACATTCGGAAGCCCGATTGCCTTTTCGATAAGCATAGCTTGCCCTGGATCTTCAGGAGAAACAACGATGATATATTCATGACGCACGCCGTCCACAGTCCACACAAAAAGCGCGGTCGAACCCTTGACGGCTTTGGTAACGATTAAAAATTCATGGGCAGAGCCAGGCAACTGAATAACCGTGGCGATGTCGGGATTGCCCACGGCGATTCGGATTATTTGCTGTCCCATGTCCATGAAATGCGAAGTCTGCTGCTTTATGCTAAGTGTTTGCTGTTCGGCGTGAACGACGCTTGCCGATAAACAAATTGGCACCGTCGCTAATAAACAAATTTTTTTTAAGAATGAATTGTTCATGATTTATAATTCCTGTGCTCAATTATCTGACGGCGGCTCAACAATCGGTGAACTTGCTAAAGGAGTTTCAGATACGGGCGGCGGAAAAAATGTCGGCACCGTTCTTGAAGGTATAATCGGCAAAACGTTTGTTGGTCCGCCAGCTCCTGTGTTCGGTGAAGGTTGAGTGATAACTGGCGCGTCGTCTCTTATAATTTTGTCGCCCTGAATAATTTCTATTTTCGGTGTTGTCGGCGTTACAGGCACCTGCGCGGGCACGGGGTTTGCAGGAATGGCGGGAATTGTCACGGGTTCTGATTTAGGTTCGGGCTTTGGTGCATTGATTGATTCGATTGTATATTCCATTGCGCCAACGTATGTATGCTGCGGATTAGCGGGACGCAACATCATGTAAATTTCTCCCAGGCGCGTCGCAGAAATTAATTTCAACACGTCTTCGGGCGGCAATGCAAATGTTGCGATTGACGGATTGGAGATAGCCGCTTTTGGAACGCCATTTTCTCCTACAGCCGGTGAACCTGTTGAATTTTGGTTGATGCTGAGAAGCGGAACGTTTTGCAATAAAATATTCGTCGTCGCGCTGTAATTACCCTTTTCAACAAGGAGCAAGTCAACACGATCGCCGGGTCTAGCAAAACCAGCTACGCTCGTTAAATCGTTTACGCTAATAGAAACGGCGCGGCAATCTGCGGGAATGGAGCCGACAAAACCTTCATCGCTCGATTCGCTGAAAACTTTTTGAATTGTGAGCACGTCGCCCGCGAAGATTGAAACTTTAACTTGCACGCCCTTTACATCTTTAAAATTTTTTATCGCGCCTTCAGGCACCAATTCGGCGGGCAATTCTTTCATCTGGAGCATATTTTCTTGAATTATCGTGCGCGGGTGAATGTTTAATTTTGCCACGACGACCGGCGTCATTTCGACAACCGGTTGCGGTTTTTCTTCGGGCACGATAACGACCTCTTTGTTGGACATCATGCGCATACCGGTGAAGATTGTCACAAACATCAGCCCCGCCGCTACCACCGCCAGCATCAGCAACTGCTTGGGGCGCAGATCGTTCAACTTGTTTATCATCCTCTGAAACATAAGCAACCCCTCGACAATTTTTAGTTAAGCTATTATATCGTTTGCATATCTTTTGTCAAACAATTTTTCTTTTAAGTAATAGTTGTGAATAATTCTTGATAAAAAAATTTCAGCGAGAAAAATTTTCTTGCCGAAAAATTTTTTGCAAGCGTCAATCAAGTTCCAGATAAGTTTTCAGAACAAAGCCGACAAACCCACGGTATTCGATTTCGTAAAATTCGTTTCCCGCGCTGATGAATACAACTCGTGCACCGAGCGGAATTTGCATGATTTCGCGACTATAGACCGAAGGTGTTTCGCGCAGGGTGATTGACTGTTTGCAGTTCACGACCGTTGCACCGCGTGATGTGTCTGCTCGATTCGGTGAAAGATATTCCGCCAGCGCAAAACCAATCAGCCCGTCATAATTTATTTTGTAAAAGCCGTTGCCGATATCGTCGATAAAGCCGACCGCTTGACCGAGCGGAATTTGTGCCAATTCGCCGCCGTAAACCGAGGGCGTGTCGCGCAGAGTTATCGAGTCGCGGCAATTCACGACAAAATAAGTTGCTACGATATCATTTTCCGCAAATGCTGTTGACGCCACTAGACAAAGAGCCAGCGTCGCAATGGCAAAAATTCTTTTCATGTTATCACCGCCTAAAGATTTTTAATCGTTGAGTTTCTTGTCTTTATAAATCTTCGTGCCTTTAAGTGTGGCTTCAAGTGTCAGACCTTTTGTCGTCATTTGAAAAACCCACACACCCGGCGCAACATATTCCGCGCCTTCGATTGAGCCGCCACTCACGCCATCATCAGCAGACGCCCCAGCACTGGCTCCAAAACGCGTTTTGCCAATTATAAAATTTTCCCAGGCTTCGCGGGTATTGAGCAGGAAAATTAAATTATATTCCTTCGCACCTAAACCTAAGCCCGCAGAAAGTTCTTTCATGCGCAGATAAACACGCTCGCCGGTTTGATTGTTGACTGCCACGCCGCGCCCGTGACTTGAGCCGATAAACAGCACCTTCACGCCGGAATTGGAAAGCGTAGCCCATGCGTAACATTCGTTGATAATGCGCTGAGCGTGTGGATATTCCGCGTAAAGTTTTTCCAACGTCTTGGCTGAAAGTTGGTCAATTTGTTTACGCTGTTCAGCCACGGAATTTTTACTTGCCGCCAAAGCCGTCGTCGCCGTGAGCAAGCAGAGTAAAACCGTCAACATGGCAAAAATTTTTTTCATATTATCGCCTCCAATCAATCAAGAGAAATAACGCCGTATCTGCCAAGATTAAAGAAATATGTATGCTCAAAATTTTTCGCCAGCATCATCACGCCGACCGAACCGGAACATCGCGCCGCCACGAAAGAATTGCACGTGGACAAAAGAATCGTCTGTGTTAAATAATCTTTACCCTGCAAAAAGTGATCGTTATCCCTATCAATGCGAACGAGACTAACGGCTTGCTCATTTTTATAATCGACGTATTCGCGGTCAAATGTCACGCATAAATCTTTAAAAATATTTTTAAAAATCTGCGCGATATTTTTATCTTCCGTCGCCAGAAAAATTTTGTTGCACTTCCACTCTTTAAGTTTAACAGCGACCGTGCTTGCGGCGAATTCAACGGGGGGGGGGGATTGGGTGCCACTTTGGTCTTTTAGCAACATAATCTGTGCCGCGCAGGAGCACGCCGAGCACGCGGTCTTTTGGCGAAAATAATTTTTCACGTGTCGCGGCAATTTCCGCTAATCGTTCGGATTTTATTTTCAGCAAGCCGAGTTTAACGAGCATTCGCCATTCCGTCAAAGCATTGTTTTTATTTTCATAGAACGACATATCTTCATGCGGACGCGGATAAATTTCTTCGCCCGTACTTAAAACTATATTCTCACCGCTAAAAGCTTGCTCCAAATTGATTCGCAACGGTTGCTCAAAAAAGTATTCCCAGGAATTTTCTTTACCAAGTTTTTCGGGCGGCAGGTAAGGATTGGGATAATTTTGCATATCAACGACGGGAAGCCAGCCTTTTGCCAGCGCGTAACGAATATGTCCGGCTATCATGTTATATCTGGCGAAAAGCCCTGTGGTTTCATATCGGCGGCGAATAATATAGTAAGTTGGTTTTGTCGGGTCGCCGCGCTTTATGTAATGTTCGTTCCAATCTTCCTTGCTCAAAACAATCACCTTCTGTCTTTAAAGAGATTTGTTTAGTTTTGTCCTTTGGAAAGTTCGTCGTCAAAAGATGGCGCATTGTCAACGGGCGGCGCAGGTTCAATGTAAACAGGTTCCGGCTCGCGAATTGGTTCAATGTAAATCGGTTCCGGATCGCGGACGGGTTCGGGTTCATGATAAACAGGTTCGACAGGTTCGGTGTAATCGGGCACGCCTTCGGGCTTCTGCGTATAATCATGCTCCGGTTCGCGGACGGGTTCCGGCTCATGATAAGCAGGTTCTTGATAATTATTGCGCGGCGTTTCCTCTTCGTAATGATCGCGGTTACGGCTGTTATCGCGGACTTCGGTGACGATATTTTTTCTGCTACGTCTGTCAATAACATATTCGTCGAAGTCGTGCGCAGGGACATTGAGCAAAGCGTTTTGCATGAAATGGCTCCAAATTGTTGCGGGAAGAGTTCCGCCCATTATGCCATCTAAGCTTGAGTTATCGTCGTTGCCAATCCACACTGAAGCCACTAAGTCCGGCGTATATCCTACAAACCACGCGTCGTTATAATTGCTGGTCGTGCCGGTTTTACCTGCGGCGGGTCGCCCAATAGCCGCGCCTTTACCCGTGCCGCGTATGATAACATCTTCAAGCATACTGGTTAAATCCGCGGCTCCTTCAGGGCTGACAACTTGCCGACCTTCGGGAACGACTTCATGAATAATATTTCCGTTGCGGTCTAAAACTTTTGTTATGGCGACGTGCGGGACATGAACGCCGCTGTTAGCAAAAGTTCCATACGCGCTGGCAATTTCGAGCGGAGTAACTCCACGCGTCAAGCCGCCAAGAGCCGTGGCAAGGTTAGCGTCATTAGGATCGCCGTCCAAAACAAAAGTAGAAATGCCCATTTCCTGCGCGTAATAAATCGCCTTGTCCATGCCCAGAGCTTGAGCCATTTTTACGGTCGGGACGTTCATAGAAAAAGTTGCAACTGTTCGCAATGTCACGTTGCCGCTAAAACGTCGGCTATCGTTTTGCGGTCGCCAACCGTCGATATTAATCGGGCTGTCCTCAATGAC
>CAJONF010000036.1 GCA_905236665.1 uncultured Selenomonadaceae bacterium
AAGCCGCGCATAAGCTCCATTTCTTCAGCAGTCAAGCGGAAGTCAAAGATATTAAAATTCTCCGCGATGTGCTCTTTATTTTTTGAACCGGGGATAGCAATATAACCGTCTTGGAATTGCCAACGCAAAACAATCTGCGCGGGAGACTTAGAATATTTTTTCGCCAGGGTTTGAATAGTATCGTTGGAAAAAATTTTTTGAGTATTACCGCGCCCGCCAAGTGGATACCATGACTCAATCGCCGTGCCGAATTTTGCAACGTAATTTTTTAAATCGACGTTCTGATAATATGGGTGATTTTCATTTTGGACGACGGCGGGAATAATTTTTGCGGCGTTGCAAATCCTGTTAAAGTCTCGCGGCGTGTAGTAATTTGAAATGCCGATTGAACGAATTTTGCCAGCGGCAACAGCGCGTTCAAGGGCGTGATAACTTTCCTCGTCATTGTAGCCAGGCTGATGAATCAACATTAAGTCGACGTAATTCAAATTTAAATCGCGCAGGGCAGAATCAATCGCGGCGTCAGGATTAGTACTTGGCAAAATTTTCGACGTAACAAAAATTTCTTCGCGAGTGACAATGCCGTCATCAATCGCCCGCTGAATTCCGCGACCAACGCCGACTTCATTTCTGTAGTAACGCGCCGTATCGATAAGCCGATAGCCGACCTTCAGCGCGAAGTAAACGCAATCTTCCGCCTCATCATCGTTAAGCGTCCACGTTCCAAAGCCTAAGCGCGGCATAATGTACCCGCTGTTCAAAGAAACTGTATCTGCTAAAAAACTTTTGCTCGTCATTTGAGAAGCCTCCTTTTGCGCACCGCACGCGCTGAAAAAATTTATGGACAACGCGCAAATTACCAACGTAAAAAATTTTTTAATCATGATTCACCTCACGCGATTTATTTTTGACGCAAGAACGCCCGCTCCAAAACCATTGTCAATGTTAACGACGCTCACGCCCGCCGCACAACTGTTCAACATGGCAAGGAGCGCGGCAAGTCCGTTAAACGACGCGCCATAACCAACGCTCGTAGGAACGGCAATGACAGGTCGCGCAGTCAGCCCACCAACTACGCTAGCCAATGCACCTTCCATGCCCGCCACGACAATTATCACGTTCGCGGAAATAATTTCGTTCATGTGAGCAAAGAGCCGGTGAATCCCCGCGACTCCGCAATCATAACACGTGCTAACCGCATTGCCCCAAAGATACGCCGTCAAGCGCGCCTCTTCAGCAACGGGAATATCACTTGTCCCAGCCGTCAAGATTAAAATTTTTTTCCGCTCATCACGTTTAAGATTTTTATCGCGGTCAACGTAAATCATTCGCGCAGTCTCGTCGAAAACTGCCGCGGGAATTTCATCGCGCAAAAATTCAAATTGCTCACGACTGGCTCGGCTTGCAATCAAATTCCCCGCGCTCCGCTCATAAAGATTTTTAAAAATAATTTTGAGTTGTTCTTTGCTCTTGCCCGGCGAATAGACAACTTCCGGAAAACCCTGTCGAATTTCGCGCCCGTGATCAACATTTGCAAAGCCGAAACTTTCTGTCGCCAAAGAAATATTTTTCATCTCGGCAAGCGTTTCTTCCTCCGTTACCAAGCCAGCCTTATATTTTCGTAAAAGTTCAAGCAAAATTTTTTCTGTCATGAATTTCACCTCGTGCAATATTTTTTCTATTCTAACGAAGCAAATTAAAATGGGCAAGTTTAACTAGACGCGGCAAATAAATTTTGATAAGATAGGCGGCATTATAGGAGGGAGTTTTATGGGCAGGACAGATTTGGAACGCGGCGACGTACAGAATTCCCAGCCGCCTGCACCGAAGAAAAAATCTTCAACGTTCCTAAAAATTTTTATCGGACTGATAATTTTTGTAGTAGTAATGGCGGTCGGCGTGGGTATTGGTTTCGTGACTGCCAATCTTAACGTCAAGGCGGATTTGTCGAAAGATATTCTGCCGCCGGCGTCAAGTCACATTTACGATTCGGCGGGCAACGAAATTGCAATCATTCACGCCACGGAAAATCGCGTGCCCGTCAAGATTGAACAGATCCCCGTAAATTTGCAAAATGCTTTTGTCGCTATAGAGGACAATCGATTTTATGAACACAACGGCGTTGATCCTCGCGGACTTTTGCGCGCTGTTTATACAAACATCGTTCGACAGGAAATTGCAGAAGGTGGCTCAACGATAACTCAACAGCTCGCCAAAAATGCTTACCTCACGCAGGACAGAACATTCAAGCGTAAGATACAAGAAATTTTCCTCGCGCTCCAACTCGAAAAGCAATACACTAAACAGGAAATCTTAGAACTCTATCTCAATCAGATTTATTTTGGGCAGGGTGCTTATGGTGTGCAGGCGGCGGCGAAAACTTATTTCGGCAAGAACGTCGAAGATTTAAATTTGAGCGAATGCGCAATGCTCGCGGGCATTCCCAAAAGTCCAAACTATTATTCGCCATTTAATAATCTCAATGCCGCGCTCGAACGCCGCAACACTGTCCTTGACCAGATGATAACTTACGGCTACATAAGCTTTAACGAGGCGAACGCCGCTAAAAGTTCCGAACTTGTCCTTGCTCCGCCGAATATGCCCGAAAAGCATAAAGACGCCATGTACTTTATAGAATACGTCACGCAACTTTTGGTTGACCGCTACGGCGCGGACGCTGTTTACAAGGAAGGCTTAAAGGTTTACACGACGATTGATTTAGATATTCAACGTATGGCGGAAGAAGCTTTGCTTACTTATCTGCCGGAAGACTACACCGACGCCAACGGAATTGTTCAACCGCAAGGCGCAGTAGTGGCTATCGAACCAAAGACCGGCTATATCCGCGCAATGGTCGGCGGACGTGGCACAGATCAATTCAACCGTGCGACTATGGCAGAACGTCAGCCAGGCTCCGCGTTTAAACCGTTTGTCTTTATCGC
>CAJONF010000037.1 GCA_905236665.1 uncultured Selenomonadaceae bacterium
CCTTGAACGCACGATTATCAGCTTGTTAATCGCGGCTCCGGTCTCGCATATGTTCTTTACAAATTAACCTTGCTTTTTTTCTGCGCGGCAATTATAATTTCAGCGTAAACAAAAAAAAACTCGCGTCATGCGAGAAAGTGTTTGACAAAGCGGATTTCGCCCTCGAAATATATTTCTAAGAAAGGTACTGCGTCTTGTGCCGTCTAGCTGGTCAGAGCTTAGGCGGCTGTTCTTGTGAAAATCAACAGGATTGCTCCCGTGATAATCGTTACGCGAATAATGAATTTAATTACGCGCATCTTTAACCCCCCTTTCAGAGGGCTTCGGTTTCAACCGCCCGCCGTTCGTGGCGCAAACACCAAAATCAATTTACCGTCCGTGGTTCACATAAACATTTTAACACGGGCAAAATTTTTTTCAAGCTGATAACTCGGCTTGATTTTTTTTACGCCAAAGCGCAAAATTTTTCTGCGCGAAGGAAATTTATTCAAGATGTTTTCATTGACGCGAAAAGCCAACTGGTTTAATATATGCACGTAAATTTTTTTGCGGAGGTGAAGAATATTTGAGCGTGGCAGAAAATTTTCGGGCGATAAAATCTGAACTCGACAGCGTCGCCCGTGACGAAAAAATAATTTTAGTAGCAGTGACAAAAAATCACGGCGTCGAACTCATGCGCGAGGCAATCGACGCGGGCGCAACTGACATTGGAGAAAATCGCGTGCAGGAAGCGGCAGAAAAATTCCCAACGCTCGGCAGAAAAGTTACGCGGCATTTAATCGGGCATTTGCAGACGAACAAAGTTAAACCGGCGGTCAAACTCTTCGATTTAATTCAGTCGGTTGACAGCTTGCACTTGGCGGCGGCTCTCGATAAGGCGGCGGGACAAATGCAAAAAGTTCAAGATGTGCTGATTCAAGTGAACGCTGCGCGAGAAGCTCAAAAATCCGGCGTGTTGCTCGAAGATTTGGAGCCGCTGATAAAATTCGTTGACGCCGCAAAAAATTTACGCCTGCGCGGGCTGATGATGATCGCGCCAAATTTTTCAGACGTGGAAGAATGTCGCCCGCTATTTCGGCAAATGCGTAACCTGTTCGACAAGCTTAAGACTTCGCGCAAAGACTTCGACTTCCTGTCAATGGGCATGACGCACGATTATAAAATTGCTGTGGAAGAGGGCGCGAATCTCGTTAGAATCGGCACGGCTATTTTTGGCGAAAGACTCTACAGCAGAGTTTGATATAAAATTTTTTCGCGAGAGGAGTTTGAATTAATGAAAATTATAGACAAGGTCAGTCGCGGTCTTGGTCTGTCGGACAAAGAGGAAGAAAAAGTTGCCGATATTAAACCAAAAGAAGAAGAGCCGACTCCACAGTCCAAACCAAAAGAACCGCCGCTTAAACCACCACCGGCGAGTCTGTCGGGGCACAACGTGATAGATTTTAATTCAGCGGCGAGGGATAATTTAATGACGAACAACAGTAACAACAACGTCAAGACCATAGTTAAATCTAAAATAACTACGGTCAGACCAAAAAATTTCGACGATGACGCAAAAGTTATTGCCGATTGTCTGCGCGAGGATATTCCGGTTATAATCAACTTGGAGGAGACGAATCCTGAACACGCACGCCGGATTATTGATTTCGCGCTGGGCACCACTTATGCCATTGACGGCGACGTTCAACAGGTTAGCGAATATGTTTTCGTTTGCACGCCCAAAACCGTCATGGTTACTTTCAACAAGGAAGAGCCTAAACAGGAACGCAATGATTTTTCGTGGCTTACGCGCAGACTCTAAAGTTGTCAGAGGTTAGATAAATGCAGGACGCAAGAGAAAAAATTATTCGTTACTATAAGGGCACCGAAGGCGAAGCTGTTGCCGTTAAACTGGTAGATTTCGCCGCGCAAGCAATTAAAAATCGCAAGTGCAAGCTCACAGGTTTTTTGTCGCCTTTTGAACAGGAGATGACTGGCGTTATTGCCAACAGTCTCGGCTCACTTAACGTGGATTTTTATGGCGGCTATCGCGGTGCTGAACGTCAACGCGCTGCCTTTTGCCACGAAGAATTTCAAGGCGCGCCAAATTTTGAGATTGTTGTCATCAAAGCGGAATGGAACGGTGAATTTGCCCGTATAGGTCATCGCGATATTCTCGGCTCGATTTTAAGTTTAGGTGTTGATCGCGAATATATCGGCGATATCATTGCTACGAAAGATTTTGCGCGCTTGCTCGTCGATAAAAAAATGGCGAACTATTTCACGGCGAATTTGACGCAAATCGGCGGCACCACGGTTAAAACTTCCCTTGACGAATTGGAAAATATTTCGCCAAAGGAAGAGCGCACTAAGGAAATTAAATCAACGGTTGCGTCGCTAAGGGTTGATTCTATAGCGGCGGCAGGTTTTGGTATGTCGCGGAGCAAAGCGGCGCAGGAAATTTCAGCGGAAAAAATTAAACTCAACTGGCAGACCGTCAAGAACGCGTCCCAATCCGTCAAAGAAGGCGATATTTTAATTATGCGCGGGCGTGGGCGTTTGGAAGTTGCCGAAGTTCGCGGTCAAACTAAAAAAGGTCGTGTTGGCGTGCTGTTAAAAAGATTTTTTTAGATTGGAGGTTGAAAATTTTGGCTATGACAGAAGAAGAAAAAAGTAAATGCAAAAAAATAATTCATGGACACGCGGCGGCGGCGGCGGCAGGAAATTTAGTCCCGATACCCGGCGTGGGCGTGGCGGCAGATACAGTGACAATGACAACAATGGCAATGGCGTTAGCGTCGGTTCTGGGCGGCTCGATAACCGAAGCCGTTGCAAAAAATATGGCAGTCAACGCTATTGTCGCAACGATAAAGAAACAACCCGTCAGAGTCATAGCAAAAGAAATTTCAAAAGTTGTGCCGGTGGTAGGTCAACTGGTTGCGCCGTCAATTAGCGTGGCAATGCTTGAATCGGCGGGCTGGCTTTTGGCTCAAGATTTGGTAGCGGAGCGCGAAAAAAATCAGCAGAATAAAAAATTAGAATTGGAAGACGGAGAACAACCTACAAACCGCGGCGTACATAATTTCCGCTACGAAAAAAAATTTTTAGATTAAGGAACAAGTGCATTCCTAATTGCAGTTTGGAGGCGATGTAGTTGCTTACGCCAATGGATATTCACAATCACAAATTTAAAAAAGCTTTTCGTGGCTACAGCGAAAACGATGTTGATGATTTTCTCGACAAGGTCGTTGAGGATTTTGAAAAACTTTTAAACGAAAACGAACGCTTGAATAATCAGCTTTACACCAGCGAAAAAGAAATTGAGCAATATCACAAGCTTGAAAAAACTTTAAACGATACGCTGATGGTTGCACAGCGCACGGCGGATGAAGTTATTTCTTCTGCGCGGAAAAGTGCTGACGAGATGAAAGAAAATACTGCTCGCGAATGCCAAAACATTCGTGAACAGGCGCGCTTGGAAGGCAAACAACAAGTTGACGCCGCCCTTGCCAAACGTGATGCGATTTTGGCGGAGTATGAAAAATTTGTTCGCGAAAAGCAAGCGTTCCTAATGAAGTTGCGAATAATCCTTGAATCCGAGTTGACTTTAACAAATCAAATGATTAACGACGTTCCAAAGGTTGCCGAAGCGATTAAAGATATTCAGCCGGAAGAACCTGCGTCAATCGAAGAATCTGCACCCATTGAAGAACCTGCGCCCGTTGAAGAGCCGGAGCTTGAAGAAGAAATCCCAGAGGTTGACGAAGATACAAAAATTATGAAAATTATCGACGTGTCAACAAAGCCCGTGGCGGAGGATAAACCTAAAAAATCCAAAAGCGACACAAAAATTCATAAGCCAAAATCCGACGAGGAGGCGGCAAATTGAAAAACGTCGCGGACTTTCTAAAAAAAATTCTGCTGGTCATTGAACTCATATTTGCAATAATTTATATCAATCAGGATAAAGTTCTGTTCTTCGGCGTTGTGGCGGGCGATCAAATTACAAAAGCAATAGTTATGCGCTCCATGGTGCCTGGCGAATCAATTCCAATCGTGCAAGATATTTTCCATTTAACATACGTGCTGAATCCGGGCGCGGCGTTCGGAATTCTTTCAAACCAGCGAATGTTTTTGTTAGTCACGGGCGCGGCGTTGATTTTGGCAACGGTTTATTTTTACCCGCTGTTAAAAAAATCGGATACGTTCCTGCGATTCGGGGCGACGGCTATTTTAAGCGGTGCAGTTGCGAATTTAATCGATAGGGTACAGACAGGCTACGTCGTGGATTTTTTTGACTTTAGAATTTGGCCGGTCTTCAACATTGCGGATATTGCCATTGTCATAGGTATGGGCTTTATGATTTACGCGATAATTTTTCGGCTCGACACGAGCAAGGTAGAAGGTGCTGAGCAGTGAAAATTTTTGTTGAAGAAATTTCGCCGCGCAGATTAGATATTTATATTAACGAAAAATTTTCTGAGTGGTCGCGTTCCCATGTGCAAAAATTAATTTCCGGCGGGCTGATAACTGTCAACGGCGAGCAGGTCAAGGCGAGTTTCAAGCTCACGGGCGGCGAAGAAATTTTTATCGCAGAAGTTGACGCAACCGACCTTGAATATCTGCCCGAAAATTTGCCGCTGAATATTCTTTACGAGGACGCGGATTTAATCGTTGTCAACAAGGCACGAGGCATGACAGTTCACCCTGCTGACACCGTAAAGCGCGGGACTCTTGTAAATGCTCTGCTTTATCACTGCAAAGATTTATCCGGCATTAACGGCGTCAAACGCCCCGGCATTGTTCACCGCCTAGACAAAGATACTTCCGGCGTTATGGTTGTTGCCAAAACCGATGCCGCGCATTTGAGTTTAGCCGAACAGATTAAAAATAAAACTGCCACGCGAACTTATCTGGCTATTGTTCACGGCGTGCTGGCTGACAACGCGGGAATTATCACGGGCGCGATTGGTCGCGATAAATCTGACCGTAAAAAAATGGCGATTGTCCCCGACGGCAAGCCCGCTATCACAGAATTTAAAGTACTTAGGGTTTTTGAAAGTTTTACTTACGTTGAATGCAAGTTACAAACCGGCAGAACACATCAAATCCGCGTGCATATGGCGGCTATCGGGCATCCGCTTTTAGGTGACACAAAGTATACTGCGCGGAAAAATCCTTTTGATATTTCCGGACAAGCTCTGCACTCGCACACATTGAAGTTAATTCACCCGATTACAGGAAAGCTGATGACTTTCACAGCTCCGTTGCCTGACGACATGAAAAATATTTTGGAGATTTTAAGCTTTTAATTACGCATTAGTAAAAGCGTATTGTTTTTGGAAAGGGTTGAGGATATTGTTTATTCAAGGGTTAGCACCAATCCTGTGGCTAATCGTCGCGCTGAGCATTTTGAAATTGCCGGCGTGGAAGGCGTGCCCTGTTGCATTGGTAATTTCGGTTATTATGGCGTCTCAATTTTTTGATATGCCAATAACAGACGTAATGACCGGTACACTCGAAGGCGCACTCATGGCGATATGGCCGATCCTCGGCGTTATTGTGTCGGCGATATTTGCCTATAACTTGACAGTGCATACCGGCGGCATGGATAAAATCAAAGATATGTTGAGTTCTGTCAGCACCGATAAGCGAATGTTAATACTTATAATCGCTTGGGGTTTCGGTGCTTTCCTTGAATGTATGTCGGGCTTTGGCACGGCGGTCGCTATAGGCGCGAGTATGCTAGTTACGGTGGGTGTTCCGCCTGTATCTGCTGTTATCGCCTGTTTGATATCTAACGCCGCAATGAGTTCGTTTGGCTCAGTCGGTTTGCCATTGACAACGCTTGCTAAACTCACCAACTTTGACCCGTTGCAAATAGCCACCTATACAACTTTGCAACTGGGTTCCATGGTTATACTTATGCCGTTTATTATGCTTATCGCTTTTGACGGAATGAAAGCTTTAAAAGGAATGATTCCTGCTTGCCTTATCGGCGGCTTTGGTTTCTGTATTCCTTCGTGTCTCGGTGCCGTTACCATGGGCGCAGATTTGGCGGGAATAGGCGGTGCAGTTTTTGCTATGGCGGCTCTTGTCATCTATGCTAAAAAATTCCCGATAAAAGATCCTGAATACGAAATTGACGATTACAACGAAAACTTTTCTATCACGTTCGGCGAGGCTGTTCGCGCATGGCTAGTTTTTTTACTGATCTTCGTTTTCTTGATTATATGTTCTGTACCTGCTATTTCTGCCGTGCTAAAAACCGTAGTTACTAAAGTTATGATTTATACAGGACCGGATGCCGCGCCAACTTCTTTCCAATGGATAACCACTCCTACAATTCTTTTTATATCTGCGGTAATTGCCGGCTTGGTTAATGGTGCTACCTTCGCCGATATGGCAAAAGTTTTGAACCGCACAGTCAAAACTTTAATTCCGACATTCATCACGATTATCACAATCATAGCCACGGCGCGTATCATGGGTTATAGCGGTATGACTATGGCCATTGCTACGGCGACCGTTGCCGCCACGGGAACTTTTTATCCGTTCATTGCACCTGTTATCGGCTCAATCGGCGCATTTATCACCGGCTCGGCTACTTCAAGTTGCGTTTTGCTCAGTAAATTGCAAGTTGACTCGGCTATAGCTATCGGGCTTAATGAAACTGCTCAAGCGTGGATTGCCGCGGCAAATGCTTCCGGTTCTTGCGTCGGCAAAGTCATTTCTCCACAGTCAATCGCTATTGGCGCGGCGGCTGTCGGTGCATTTGGCGTCGAATCGCAAATTATGAAATTCGCCGTCAAAGTTTATCTGCCGTTTGTTCTGATTATGGGTTTTGTCGTTTATTTCGGGCAAGCAATGCTGTAATTAAAAAAAATTTCCCCTGCGAACGTCGCGGGGATTTTTTTTTTACTATAAAGCCTAAAAAATTTTTATATCGCGTCAAAGCAGGTTGAAAAAATTTTTTGTGGAATTTTTCCCGCGTAAATAAAATTTTAGGAGGCTAAACGTTATGACGGAAGAAAATCGCAGAATTCACATAAGAGGCACCGGTTACGCTGAACAGACGCCCGATCAAGTCGTTTTATCGCTCACTTTGACCGCGCAGAACAAAGAATATTCCGCCGCGATGAAAATTGGTAGCCAACAAATCGAAATGCTCCGCGAATCGATTGTCGAAGCCGGCTTTAAACCCGAAGATTTGAAAACTATTAACTTTGTAGTGAATTCTGTTTACGAAAATGAAGAAATTCGCGACTCCAACTACAAAAGAACGCAAAGAGTCTTCGTCGGCTTTGAATGTCGTCACGATTTGCGGTTAACGTTTGATTTTGACAATGAGAAATTAAATAAAGCTGTCGATACCATTGCCGCGAGCCTTTCTCAACCGAAAATTTCAATTTCCTTCGCGATAAAAGATTTAGACGCGTTCAGCGATAAAATTTTAAAATCCGCCGCTAAAGACGCTAAAAGAAAAGCAAAAATTCTCTGCACCGCCGCCGGAGTGAAACTCGGAAAGCTTTTGGATATAAATTATTCGTGGGATGAGATAAATATTCGGCGCGAAACCGTCGTTTGCGGCGAATGTATAAAAATTTCGGACGAAAAAAGTTCTTTTGACTTCCAGCCGGACGAAATTAGAGCCAATGATACCGTTGATTTTCTCTGGGAGATTGAATAAATGAAAAAATATATAAAGTTTACTGTCGGCGGATATTTTTACGGCTATAAAACCGTTGAAATTTTTATTAACGGCGAAAATGCCAAGTATAAAATTTTACGTTGCGGTTTGCTTGACGTTAATACAAAAATTTTCCATGAAGTTAAAATTTCTAACGATTGGCTAAAAAAAATCGACGCGTTGAATATTTTTGAGTGGAAAGAGCAGTATTTTTCTGAAATTCTCGACGGTACGCAGTGGGAATTGACTTTTAAAGACGGAAAAAATATTTATCGCGGTAGCGGTTCCAATGCCTTTCCTGAAGATTGGGAAAAATTTTTAGATTTGCTCGACGAAATCGCGCCCGAATTGGAATTTATTCACCGCAAACGCCTTGAAAAAATTATTCTTAATTATTCTCGCGAATCACAGATAGGTTACACAGTTTTTGAAAAGCTGACGATTGACCGCCACGAAAAAATTTTGACGCTAACTAAGGAAACTAATCAAATTCGCTCAGAACACGTTTATTGCATTGCTCCGAACCACGAAAATATTTTCGACACCTGCCAAATTTTTTTCGACAACTTAAAAATTGAAGACAACGATCCCGATTACCCTTTGCAGATAAACATTGAAGTTTTGCGTCACGACAACACGATTGAGAATGTAAATTCATCTTACGGCGAGATTTTTTTAGTAGGTTTGGCAAATTTTCTTAAAGAAATTAAAAATATCGTGAGCGATTTAACTACAGAAATACTTTCACCAACTCCCGCTAAAATTATTCCGCGCCAAGGCAAATATATTTTCTGTAAGGTGCAATTTAGCGGCAGTTATAAGCATTACACCTACCAAACTGACGACGAAACGCTTTCTGTTGGCGACATTGTGGATGTTCCTGTTGGAAAAAATAACGAAATTGTTCAAGCGCGGCTCGTTGATATCGGTTATTTCGATGAATACGAAGCTCCTTTCCCAGTTGATAGGATAAAAAAAATTATCGGCAAGCACGTGCCCGCCGAATGGGAAAATTATTAATCCTCAAATGATATTTTTCTCATAAGCGTCGTAAAGCGATTTGAGTTCTTCGATTTTTTCGTAAATCTCAATTTGCAAACACGACGCTTTTTCAAATTCACCCGCGTTTAGCGCGTTTGTCAGCCGTGTGAATAAAGATTTTTCGTCGATTGAGTCCTTTGCAAGTTCTGCGCGAAGTAAAAATATTTTATTCCAGTTATACGCGTCTAAATCTGTGACAAATTCCGCGTTGATTTTCTTTGCTTTACGAACTATCCCGCGCAATTCCGGTAGAATCCGCGAAATTAATTCCGTTTTCCAGCGCAAAAGTGCTCCGTTGCGAAAACCATTGATTATTTTTTCATTTAATGCGCCACCCAAAGAAATTATTTTAACTTTGTCCGGATATTTTTTTAAAGCCTCCATATTTTCCCAAACCGTCGCCGGCGGCTTGCCAAAAAGTTTATCACGCTCTTTTTGCGTAAAATCTTCAAAAACATCTTTTTCACTGCGATAAGCGCGATTTTTTTCTAAATAAAAACCGTCCTGTCCCGCATCTTTAGAAAGTTCTGCTAAAAGTTCGTCTGTTTTGTGAGTTATCGTAGATTTTACGCCGTCAAGTATCGCAGAGTAGCACGCCGCCAAAACTAAATAAATATTCGTGTAAGGATTGCAACTTCTCAATTCAAAGCGCGTCGCCATCGGATTTTTTAAATCTCGAATCAAGCTAATCAAAATTGTACGATTTCGCGCCGGAATTTTAGGAGAATTGCCTAAAGATGTCACGATACACACCGGAGCCTCGAATCCTGGCTTTAATCTGTTCAAAGAATCGTTCGTTGCGCTCACAAACGGATTAATTACCTCGTAATTTTTCAACAAACCCATTAAAGCTCCGTAGCCAACCGCGCTCATGTAGTCTTTTTCAGGATTTTTCGCTGCAAAAAGGTTGTGAATTGACCCGTCTGCTGTTTTTGCCGCCAAACCTATATGCGTATGCTCGCCGTTGCCAGCTAAACCTATCATCGGCTTTGCTTTGAATGTTACTTCCAATCCGTTCGCCCGAAAAATTTCTTTTACAACAGTTCTGACCAAAATTTCGTTGTCCGCCGCCTGTACTGCGTCCGCAAATCGCCAATCTATTTCTAATTGCTCGCATACGTGCGTTAAATGCCCCGATTCATCGATTTGAGCTTTCAAACCGCCGACTTCTTTATGTCCCATTTCCACTTGCAAACCGTATTTGTCCAGTTCGATTATCGATTGCTCCATTGCACAACGAACTGCGCCGTGCGTGCGCTCCCAATATTGCTCCTGCATGATTTGTGACGCGCTCATTTCTTCGACTGATGCTTCTGCCAGCGGTGTTTTTACCCAAAATTCTAATTCTGTTGCCGACGTGAATACTAAATCGATAATTTCTTTCCCGCTAACGTCTAATCCGTCGATTTTCGGATATTTATGGAATAAATTTACCAATTCTCGCTTAACATTTATCAAAGTATCCGTTAAAACTGCGCGTGAATCGACTCTTTTACCTTCGTGAATCAAAAATCCCGGAATTCTAAGCGTCCCGACAGGTTTATTCGTCAAATTATCGTAATGCTCGAAATTATAATCCACAAACCAATTTACTGCCGCATCAACCGGCATATCGACCTTTGCATTATTTAAAGTCGCAATTCCGGGCAAAACTACGCTCGATCCGTCTGTTTGCACCGCTGTTCCAGCAAAAAATTCGTCAATATCCTTAATAAAAACGCGAACAGGAATTTTTTCGTCAGTGTCATTGCCCGCCAAATCAATTCCTACCAGTGAAACGAATTTTATTTCGGGGTGATCGCGTAATTGTTTAATAATTTCTTCTTTTGGAGTGTTTGCTTTGATTGTGTACAATAAATCAGCCATAAAAAACCGCTCCTTCGCGTAAATTTGCTCTTAAAAGCACGATTAATCTATCACAATGCATAAAAATCGACAAGAGAAACGCGAAAAGTACACAATATTTATTTTTATCACTCGCGATAAATTCATCTAAAAATCGCGCACATATTTACTTAAGATTCAAGTTCGTTTGAACATTTTAGCTAGGTCTCCGCTTGAAAATTTTATAATCGTCGGTCTTCCATGTGGACAAGTGTGCGGATGCGGCGTTTTTGCTAGTTCGTTAAGCAAAATTTCGATTTGCCGCGTGTTTAATTCCAATCCCGCCTTGATAGCCGCCTTGCAAGCCGTGGTTGCCAAAGCCGATTGTCGGATTTTTTTAGCGATGTCGTCCGCGTCGCTGATTCCGGATAAAATTTCCGAAATTATTTCGCGCAAAAGATTTTCCGGATCGGTGTCAGCGGCGTCTAGCGGCATTTCGGTTAATCTGAATTCATTTTCGCCGCTCGGTTCCATTGAAAATCCTAAATCCGCGAAGATTTGCAGATTTTTTTCTATTAAATCCGCCTCTCGTGAATCAAATTTCAACACACGATGAATTAAAAGCCCCTGCGCGGGTATTTTTTCAGCGTAATTGCTCAATCTGTCGAATAAAATTCTTTCGTGAGCGGCGTGTTGATCGATAATGTACAAAGTATTTTCACTTTGAGCCAAAATATAACACCGTGCGACTTGCCCAATCGGTTCAAGTTCTAAATTTTTCTGCTGAACAATTTTTTCTGGTTTAGAAGAAATTTTTTCTGGTTGCGGCAATTTTTCGGGCGGGAATTTTTTATTTTCTTCAATACGCGCTAAAGATTCTTCAAAATCGAAATCATCACGCGGATTTTCTTGCTGAACAGATTTTTTTTCAGGTTTGGGCATTTCTTTAACGTCTTCGATTAAATTTATCTGTTCATAATGCGGAATTTCGGGTTTTTCGGCAATTTCATTTAAAAATTTTTCGTTTTTATCCTCAACAGCGGCTCTTACGGCGTGATAAACTGCGCGAAAAATTTTTCCTTCGTCCTCGAATTTAATTTCGGTTTTTTGCGGGTGAACATTGACATCAATAGAATTTTGCGGCACATTCAAATTCAAAATGGCAAGCGGAAAGCCGGTTTTGGGTATCAAAGACTTGTAAGACTCGTCAACAGCCTTAGAAATCGTGCGATTTTCAACAACGCGCCCATTAATTATGAAAGTTTGCCAACTTCGGTAGCTTTTCATGACATTTGGCTTGCTAACAAACCCGAAAACCTTTAAATTTTCGTCGTCGCGTTTCAAAGTCAGCAAAGAATCAATTAATTCCGTGCCGTAAATCGCGCTTATCGTATCAATTAAAATTCCGTTACCAGGCGTTGAGAGGGCGATTCTATTTCCGTTTATGAGCCGAAAAGTAATTTCCGGACGACTTATCGCGAGTTTTACGATAAAATCATGAATTTTATTGGCTTCAGTGGGCGTAGATTTTAAAAATTTTAATCTGGCAGGCGTATTAAAGAATAAATCCTCAACTAAAACGGTTGTGCCGACTTTACAGCCAATTTCGTGCGAATCTTGAAGTTTTCCGCCGTCAATTTTAATTTTTGTGCCGAGTTCGTCAGCTTTTTGACGCGTTTGGAGCGTAAATTTCGATACGGCGGCGATTGTAGGCAAAGCTTCTCCTCGAAAACCGAGCGTGGAGATATTTTGCAGGTCTTCGGCAACAGAAAGTTTGCTTGTTGCGTGTCTTTTCACAGAAAGAGTAGCATCTTCGCGATTCATACCCGCGCCGTCATCTGTCACGCGAATTAAAGCTTTTCCGCCATTCTGAATTTCAATTTCAATGCGTTTTGCGCCCGCGTCTATAGAATTTTCGACTAATTCTTTTACGACAGATGCAGGACGCTCGACAACTTCGCCAGCCGCGATTTTATTTATAGTTTTTGTGTCAAGAAGTTTAATATTCATGTTTTCACCTTTAAAAACGTAAAAAAAATCAAAAATTTATCTGCTAATCTCAAATTCTACGTGAACATTGGCAAAACATTGCAAATTTCCGGTTTCAATCGGCGTTTCAAAGCTTGCGGAGTCTTCAACAGTGGCACGAGCTAATTTATAATTTCTTGGTGCAGAAATTGAGCTGGAATTAATGGAGATTGAGCGAATACCGGCGATATTTTTACCTAAAACCCCCGCCGCTACATCAGCTTTTCTTTTTGCGTCAAGAATTGCGAGCCTTAAAGCTTCATCTTGCGAAGAATTTTTGTTGCGGAGCGTGAAATTTAAGTTATCAACGCGATTTGCGCCGTGATTTAAAGCAGTATCGATAATTTTTCCGACTAAATTTAAATCATCGACGATAATTGTAACTGAATTTGTAGCTTCGTAGCCGTCAATTTCGCTTTTGCCGTTATTTAAGTGACGATAAACCGGATTAAAGCTGTAATTACCGGTTGAAATATTTTTTTTCTGAATTCCGAGTGCGATAATCGAATTTATTAC
>CAJONF010000038.1 GCA_905236665.1 uncultured Selenomonadaceae bacterium
CCGCCGCTGGTGCACACGGGAACAATCGTTTTACCCGACAAATCGTAACTTTCTACAAAAGTATCAATAATGCGCGGTTCAGCTCCCCACCAAATTGGAAAAGCCACGACTATAGTTTTGTATTGCTCAGGGTTTTCGATTTTGTTTTTAATTTCGGGGCGTGCAGCAGAATCTTTTTGTTCGACGTTAGCGCGGCAGTCTTGAGTACTGTAATCTAAATCTTCGGGCGTGTAAGGTTCGGCTGGAATAATCTCGAATGTATCAGCTTTGAGAATTTCGGCGACTTCAAGCGCGGCTTTTTTTGTATTGCCTGTGCAAGAGAAGTACGCGACCAAAATTTTATCAGCGGATTTTTCGGGCGCGGAACTTTTTTCTGCCGAACTGCCACAAGCCGTGAAAGTTATCATTGTCAGCACAAGAAGCAAGACACTCAAAAATTTTTTCATGACAAATTCTCCTTAGTCCAAAATTTTATCCAAACCGATTGTCAAACCTTTAAGAGCGCGAACTTTTTTGCACGCGAGCAAAACTCCAGGCATAAAAGAATCTCTGCCTGTGGAATCGTGGCGGATTGTGAGCGTTTGACCTAAGCCGCCGAAAATAACTTCCTGATGAGCTACATAACCGGGCAAACGCACGCTATGAATCTTTATTCCGTCAAAATCTGCGCCGCGCACATGATCAAGCCGTTCAACTTCATCCGGATGACCTTGTTTATGTGGCGGGCGGACTTCAGAAATCATTTTTGCAGTTAATTCGGCGGTACCGCTCGGAGCGTCCAATTTTTTATCATGGTGCAGTTCGATAATTTCAACATCGGGCATATACTTTGCAATTTTCTGTGCGGTTAACATCATCAGCACAGCACCCAGCGCGAAATTTGGCGCGATAAATGCGGGCGTGTTATTTTTTTCGGCGAGTTCGCGAATTTTTTCTTTAGCCTCATCGCTTAAACCGGTTGTACCGACCACGGGCGAAACTTTATTTGCCAGCGCAGTCATCACGTTATCAAAGACGACGTTTGGGCGCGTGAAATCAACCATAACATCGGGCGAAAATTTTTTCAGCGCGGCGTCAAGATCGTTTTCAATCTTCATGCCTTCAACTTCGCCCGCAATAACGTCAACTGCGCCGACAAGTTTTAATTCCGAATCATTTTTTACCGCATTAACGACCGTGCTACCCATGCGACCCAGCGCACCATTCACCAAAACTTTAATCATAGAAAAATCTCCCTTCATTTATACGAATATTAACGCTCAAATTTAGCCGTTGAACCGTTTTTAGTCTTTTTAACTTCCAAACGAATCGGAATTTGTTTTTTTAATTCCTCAACGTGCGAAATTATCCCGACTAACCGTCCGCCGCTTTGATTAATTATCGTAGAAATAGCATCATCAAGCGTTTCTGCATCCAAACTGCCAAAACCTTCGTCGATAAAGATCGTATCCAGCTTAATTCCGCCAGAATTATTTTGAACAACCGCCGCAAGACCTAAAGCCAGCGACAATGACGCCAAAAAACTTTCTCCGCCGCTCAAAGTCTCAACGGGGCGCAATGCACCGGTATATTCATCAAAAATTTCCAGATTTAAGCCCGCAGATTTAGCTTTTGTCTTACCAGCGTCCTTCATTTGGAAAAAATATCGCCCGCCGCTCATTTCTTTCAAGCGATTATTCGCCTCGGTGACAACTTCGTTAAACATCGTCGATAAATAGTAGCGTTGGAAAGAAATTTTCAGTTCAGCCTCGCCCTTTCCTGTAGCATTGGCAACGTCGGAAAGTCTGCGCCACATATCGGCGATTTTTTCTTTTTCAGCAAACTTTTTCCGTATTTCTTCAAGTTCTGACGAAAATTTTTTCAAAGTGTCGAGCTTTACTTCGAGTTTTGCCTTTTCATCACGTGCCGCGCCGTAATTTTCGTTAGTTTCTATAGCTTTTTTATTTAATAAATCTAAATCCGGCATACTTTTTTCTTTGAGTTCGCCTTGATATTCTTCAAAAATTTTTTTCACAGAATTGAATGTTGCCGCACGTTCAGACTTAATTTTATCCGCAGAATTGAAATTTTTCTGCGATTTTTTCCACGCGGCGTCGAGTTCTGTAAATTTTTCTTGAGTTTTAGCTAAATCTGCGTCGAGTAATTCTGGGTTTGTCAAATATTTTTCGGGGATATTGAGTTTTTTTTCTGAGATCGCGCTTTCCAGCTTGGCAACATTTATTGCCGCTAAATTTTTATTTTCATTGGCTTTTTCCAGCGCAGAGCGATTATCTTTAATACATTTTTCGCCGGTTTCAATATTTTTTAGACAATCTACAAGCTTTTTGGAATTTTTTTCTGCTTCAGCGAAATCTTTTTGCACAATCGCAGTTTCAGGCACATTTTCATAATCTTTTAATTGCGTTTCTAGATTTTCAATCCTGTTGACGATTGTATTAACTGTTTTCTCTTGATTTGATTTATTTTTTTCCAAATCCGCGAAATTTTTTTCAGCAAATTTTATTTCAGCGATGGTTGGTATTGCTTCGGCGATAATTGCGGGATGTTCAAGCGATCCGCACACAGGACAAGGCTCGCCTGGCTTTAATTTTGTTGCCAAATGCGCCGCGCTATTCACGATTTGCAATCGATTAAGTTCAATTTGCGCCTTGGTAAATTTTTCAACGATAATTGCTAACTTTTCTTGTTCAATCTCCAAAATTTTTCTCTTTATAGCAATTTCTTTTAATAAATCGTCACGTTTTCGTGCTTCTTCTCTCAAATTTTTTATTTCCACAAATTTAACATCTGCACCAACTAGCTTTAATTTTTCGGCTTGCAATTCCTCCATTCGCGCTTCATAACGTTTTGACTTTGAAAAATATTTATCAAAATCTTTCTGTTCCTCTTGCAATTTAATTTTTTCACTAGCAAGTTCGGAAATTTTTTTATGCAAATCAGAAAGAATATCTTTTATTTTTTTTAACTCATCAATTTCCTTTTCGAGATTTTTTCTTTGAGATTCTTCAGTTTCGTGCAATTTATATTCCATTTGAGCCGCCAAAAAATTTTTTTCAGCTTCACTAAGACGAATTTGCGCACAATTTAATTCTGATGTTATATCTTTTAACTTATTGAATTTTTCCGCCAAATTTTTTCCATCTGCAAGATTTATTTGAGCTTCATCGAATAATTTTTTTAATTCTATTAAATTTTTTTGCGCGACAGAAATTTTTTTCTCAATTTCAGCTAAAGAATCGTTTCCTGCGTCAGAAATTTGTTTTTCTAGCGTTTCCAGACGATTTTTTAGTTTTTCCAGCTCCGCCGCAGAATTTTTTGCCCGTTCGCTCAATAAATCCTCAATTTTTTTATAAGGTTCAGTGTCAAAAAGGACATTTAAAACCTCCTGCCGCTTATCTGAATCGGAAAAAAGGAATTTTTTAAATTCTCCTTGCGGTAAAAGAACAACTTGCCGAAATTGTTCTGCGTTAAAGCCGACTAATTCTTTAATTTTGTTTGTTACGGCTTTTTCTTTTGCCGCAATAAAATTTCCGTCGCAGGTAAGTTCGGCGGTAGCGGGAATGGAACGTGAACCAATGCCGCGTTTTTTCAAAATTTCCTGCGCGGGCGAGCGATAAATTTTAAAAATTTTCCCGTTGAGTTCAAAAATGAATTCAATTTCGGTCAAAACGTCATCAGGCGCATTTTTTGAGCGCATATCTTCGCCTTTTCGAGCTTTTCCAGAAGTTTCTCCGTAAAGTGCGTAAGAAATTGCGTCAAGAATCGTAGTTTTACCTGCTCCTGTTGCCCCGTGAATCAAAAAAAGTTTATTTTCGCCGAGTTCTTTATTAAAATCAATCGTAATTGGCTCGACATACGCTCCAAACGCCTGCATTTTTAATTTTATTGGTCTCATTGCTTTTATCCTCCGCAAATTTCATTCAAAGCAGCAATTTCATTTTCTGTTAACGTTCGGTGAGTCATTGACTCAAAAAAATCCGAAAATTGCTCTAAGATTGTAGAATTCTCACGAAATTTTCTTTCTGGCGCGGAAATTATAGAATTAGGGCGCGATTTATTTTTTGCATCCATTAAATTTGGAAAAATTTCGCGCAATTTTTGTGCTGCATCATAAACGAATTCATTATCTGTCAAAGTTATATAAGCATAAGAATCATCTTTTTTTCGCGCTTGAAATTCGGCGAGCGTGCCGGAAATTGAAATTAAATCGTGTTTTGGTTTCAATTCGATGTTTTTTGCGCTTAAAAAACCGTTTTTATCCAGTTCAACAAGTGTAAATCCCTTTTTATGATCAAATTCTTTAGCAGAATATTTTAATAAGGAACCGCTGTAGCGAATTTTATCAGAAAAAACGTTTTGTGGCTTGTGAAGATGACCTAAAGCGGCATAATCATATTCAAAAAACGTTTCTGGGCTTACTTTTCCGGCAGTTCCGATAAATTTTCGTTCAGAATCTGATTCAATGCCGCCATCAACGTAAACATGAGCGATTGCGACGCTTCTTTTACCTTTTGGAATTTTTTTTCGTGCTTCGGTTATGTAAAATTTATTTGCGGCATCGAAAGACATTCTTTCGGCATTTTCGCCAAAAAATTTATTGCGAATTTCGCCAGGTTCAAAAAAAGGTATCAATGAGAAATAAATTTCTCCAAAATTATCATCAATCGTAATGATTTTTGGCTCAAAATCGGTTTTTGCAGTTATAAAAAATTTTTTATTGGCAAAAAGTCTGCTACCGAAGTTCAAACGTTCCGCGCTATCGTGATTTCCGGCGATACATAGCACGGGTATTTTTTTTTCAGTCAATTTGAACAAAATTTCGTCAAAAAGTTCTATAGCGTTCGTCGAAGGGTCAGCGCGGTCGTAAATATCGCCGGAGATTATAATTGTTTCGGGTTTTTCGTCATCAACAAGTTTTAAAAACTTTTTTAAGATAAAATCTTGGTCATCAATCAGATTTACACCGTTCAAAGTCTTGCCGAGGTGCCAATCCGCCGTATGGAGCAGTTTCATAAAAAAATCGCCTCCTGAAATGATTTTGAGGCGATTATATCATATAAAACAAAAAAATTTTAGCGTGAAATTAATTTAACAACTAAAAATTTCGTTGTGGCTGGCAAAAGCGTTGTGGTTGTGAATTGACTCGAAATTCTCACATTCGACGGCGAATGCCTTTAAATTTTCGACACGCCGCAAGGTAATCACGACATCGCGCAAAATATCTTCGACGAATTTTGCATTTTTATAGGCGTTTTCAGTGACAAATTTTTCATCTTCGCGCTTAAGTAGCGGAAAAATTTCTGCGGAGCCTTGCATTTCAATTAAATGAACGAAATTTTCTATGTTTATGGCGTCAATTTTATCAAAATCTGCGAAATTTAGTTTCACACGGCAAATTGAGCGTTGATTATGTGCGCCGAAGTCAGAAATTTCTTTGCTACACGGGCAAAGCGAGGTAAAAGGTACGCTCAAACCCAAAATAAAATTAATTCGTTCACCGCGAGCTAATTCGCCGAAAAATTCACAATCAATAACATTTAGCGACGTTTTTTTAGAAATTGGCGAAAATTTTTTAACGAAAAACTTAAAAGCAATAGTAATTGAGGCAAAATCCGTTGAAAGTTTATCCAAAGCATCGATTAAAATTTTTTCAACGTCGGAGATTTTTATTTTTCGCGCCGACCAATCGGTTAAAATTTCTGCCAAGCGACTCATATGCGTTCCGCGCAAATTTTCAGCCAAAGAAACAGTAAATTTTATTTCTGCGGCGACTTGTTGAGTATTTTCTCCATTAGAAATCAAAAATGGCAGATGAAATTTGGTAATGCCGGTGTTTTTAATTTTTATTCCGCGATTATCCTGCTGATTTTGTATATCTATCATAAACTTTATCCGTCCTCGGCTTGAAAAGAAAATTTTTTTTAGATTAATGGAAAATGGCGATAAAGTCAAGAAAAAAGCCCGTCTAATTAAAAGACGAGCAGAAGAAAGTAAAATTTGCGTGGAATTTTATACAGCGGCGAAGCCGATCTCCAAATCGGAAATAATGTCGTCGATGTGCTCAATACCGATAGAAAGGCGAATTGTGGCGGGAGTAATTCCCGATGCGAGCAATTCTTCTTGCGTCATTTGCGAATGAGTAGTTGAAGCGGGGTGAATTACGAGCGATTTAACGTCAGCGACGTTCGCGAGGAGTGAAAAAATCTTCAAGTTATCGATAAATTTCTGTGCAGATGCCGCGCCGCCTTTAATTTCGAATGTAAAAATAGAAATTCCGCCGTTGGGGAAATATTTTTTATAAAGTTCGTGATCGGGATGATTTTTTTGCGCAGGGTGATTAACTTTATCAACTTTTGGGTGATTAGCGAGGAAATTTACGACTTTTAGGGCGTTTTCGGTGTGTCTTTCTACGCGAAGAGATAAAGTTTCGACGCCTTGCAGGAGTAAGAAAGCATTTAGCGGGGAAATAGCCGCGCCAGTATCACGAAGGAGAATTGCTCGGATATAAGTGACGAACGCCGCCGCACCGAGAGCTTTATAAAAACTAACGCCGTGATAACTGGGATTTGGTTCGACGAGGTGCGGGAATTTGCCGGATTTTTCCCAATCAAATTTACCGCTTTCGACGATAACACCGCCTAAAGTAGTTCCGTGCCCGCCGATAAATTTTGTTGCGCTGTGAACGACAATATCTGCGCCGAAATCGAACGGGCGAATTAAATACGGGGTGGCGAAAGTGTTATCAATAACGAGCGGGATTTTATGTTTATGTGCGATATCAGCGACGGCTTGAATATCAATGAGCGTAGCGTTAGGATTGCCGACGGATTCTATAAAAACAAATTTAGTATTGTCTTTAATCGCCAGCTCGAAAACGTCCGTGCCCTTAGTCGGGTCAACAAAAGTTGTTTCGATTCCGAAGGCTGGCAGGGTGTGTTCAAAGAGATTAAAAGTTCCGCCGTAAATGGTCGTAGCCGCGACTATATGATCTCCTTTTTGCGCGAGAGCCTGGGCAACGTAAGTGACAGCAGCCGCGCCGCTAGCTACAGCCAGAGCCGCTGAGCCGCCCTCAAGAGCCGCGATTCTTTTTTCCAAAATATCCTGAGTCGGATTCGTCAAGCGACCGTAAATATTTCCGGCGTCACGAAGACCGAAACGATCTGCCGCGTGCTGGAAGTTATGGAAGACATAAGAAGTTGTTTGGTAAATCGGTACAGCGCGGGCGTCGGTTACGGGATCTGCCTGTTCCTGTCCCACGTGCAGTTGAAGCGTCTCGAATTTATATCTGTGTTCAATCATGAAAATTCCTCCTAGAAAATTTTTTTGAAACTATAACACGTGCTGAATAATAAATCGTTGCGTTGCCCGTGTCAATACGAGGGACTTAGGAAAAGTATATTGCCAATAAAATTTTTCTATGCTATAATCGCGGCGAGCGTATATATTGAAAGTATTTTTAGGAGGTTTTAATTATGGCGAAATATGTTTGCAGTGTTTGTGGTTATGTCTATGAAGGTGACGAACCGCCGGTTGAATGTCCGCTTTGCAAAGCCCCTGCCGAAAAATTTATTGAGCAAACCGGCGAATTGGTTTTTGCAGATGAACACGTTGTCGGCGTTGCCAAAGGCGTTGATGAAAAAATTATCGAAGGTCTGCGCCAGAATTTCAACGGTGAGTGCTGTGAAGTCGGAATGTATCTGGCAATGGCACGTGTAGCACACCGCGAAGGTTATCCCGAAATCGGCGAAGCTTTCCGCCGCTATGCTCTTGAAGAAGCCGAACACGCCGCGAAATTTGCTGAACTTTTGGGCGAAGTTCTCAGCGATTCTACAAAAGAAAATCTTAAAGCTCGCGTTGCCGCTGAACACGGTGCTTGCCAGGGCAAAAAAGATCTCGCCGCACTTGCCAAAAAACTTGGTCTTGATGCAATTCATGATACCGTTCACGAGATGGCAAAAGATGAGGCGCGTCATGGCAAAGGCTTCAAAGGCTTGCTCGATCGCTACTTTAAATAATTCTTGACAGAAATTTTCCTGCGTGATAACATTGCACGCGTTGCGGAGGAGTGTCCGAGCGGTTGAAGGTGCTTGACTCGAAATCAAGTGTGGTCACAAG
>CAJONF010000039.1 GCA_905236665.1 uncultured Selenomonadaceae bacterium
ACGTCTTCGCGCCCGCTCTTCAACCGAAGCCGTCAAGAAAATTTTTAAATCGGCATTGGGCAAAACTTGCGTCCCGATGTCGCGCCCGTCCATGATCACCGAGCCTTGACGCGCCATTTCCCGTTGGAGTTCGGTTAATTTTTTTCTCACGAAGCCGAATTTTGCAACGTCCGACGCGCCGCGACTTACTTCCGGCGTCCGAATTTCTTTTGTGACTTCTTTTCCGTCCAGAAAAACTTTTCCCGCCGAATCCAATTTTATCTCAATGTCATTTATCAAATTTTCGTCGAGAGTTTTTCCGCTTTGCAAAACTTTCAGCGCAACCGCTCTGTACATCGCGCCCGTATCAATGTAGGTATAACCGAAACGCGCCGCGCAGATTTTTGAAACGGTACTTTTGCCCGCGCCCGCCGGTCCGTCAATCGCAATAATTTTTTTCATGTCGAATGCTCCTTTTGATTTTAAACAAATATAACACCCGCGCAGATTTTTGGCAACGCCGCTTGTTGTTCAATCAACTTTTTTCGTGATATAATCGAAAAAAATTTTTAGAAGGGCAAAAAAATTTATGACCAAAATTAATTCGGCTCAAAAGGTAGCCATAATCTGCGCGGCTTGCATAATTTTTAACGTGCTCGGCTCCCGCATTGCGCAGGAATTTCATCTGCCAATTTTTTTCGACACCTACGGCACAATTTTTATCGCGGCTCTCGGAGGCTATGTGCCGGGTATCGCCGTCGGTTTTTTTACAAATTTATTCGGCACGCTTTTTAATTCAACGGAAATGTATTTCGGAATTGTCAGCATCATCATCGCGATAATCACTGCTTTTCTCTGTCAACGCGGCTATTACAAAACTCTCCCAAAAGTTATTTTGACAATCCCTTTTACCGTTTTGACGGCGACTTTTTTCGGCGCACTCATCGAAAAATTTGTTTATTCTTTCAGTTATTCCAATACCCTTGCCGGATTTTGGGATCATTATCTGAATAATTTTTCAACCGAGCTCCCCGATAAAGGTTTGGCGATTTTGATAACATTTTTTGCCTTAAAAATATTTCCTGCCGATTTAAAAGAAAATTTTCTCTCGCTGGGCAGAATGCAGGCTCCCGTGTCTGAGGAAATGCGGCGGGCATTGAAAAGCGAAGTCAACTTTATAAAATCGTTGCGGACGAAAATAGTTTTTAATTTGATCACCATCACGATCCTCGTTGCAATTTCAATTTCGGCGATAAGTTACATGATTTATAAAGAATCCGTAATAGAAAACAGAAAAAAAATTGCCGAAGGAATTATTACGATGGTTGTGAACGAAATAAATCCCAATCGCGTCGACGAATTTTTGGAGCTGGGACATCAAGCGAAAGGCTATAACGAAGTTGAAAATCGCCTGCGCGGAATTCGTGCAAGCAATTCCGACATAAAATTTCTTTACGTTTACAAAATCATGGAGGACGGTTGTCATGTTGTCTTCGATTTGGAAACTGCAGATATGGAGGCGTCGAAACCCGGAGATATTGTCGATTTTGATAAATCTTTTCGTCCTTACTTGCCCGATTTGTTTGCCGGCAGACCAATCCCGCCCATTCCAAACAATGATACTTTCGGACATCTTTTGACGATTTACAAACCCGTTTATAACAGCGTCGGCAAATGCGTTTGCTACGCGGGAATTGATTTTTCAATGGACAGAATTTACGAATACGGCACAACTTTTATTGTAAAAGTTATCGCGTTGTTTTCGGGAGCCGTGATTTTTATTTTCGTGCTGGTGCTCATGTTTGTCGAGAACAATATTATTTTGCCGGTAAACACGATGGCTTATTGCGCCCGAAATTTTGCTTACGACAGCGAAGAGGCTCGCGAACAAAACATTGAACGAATAAAAAGTTTGGGGATTAAAACCAACGACGAGATTGAAAATTTATATTCAGCCTTCGTCAAGACGACTTCGGACAGCATGTATTACTTTGAAAATTTAAAGCGGGCAAAAATCGAAGCCGCGGTCATGGAGGAGCTGGCGCACAAAGATGCTTTGACGGGCATTAAAAATAAAACTGCTTATGCCGAAGTCACTTCCAAGCTTGACGAAGACATTGCGGCGGGCGGCGCGAATTTTTGCATAATCATGATTGACGTTAATTTTTTAAAGCGAGTGAATGACACTTACGGGCACGAGCGCGGCAATGAATATCTGATTAATGCCTGCG
>CAJONF010000040.1 GCA_905236665.1 uncultured Selenomonadaceae bacterium
ATCTTCGACGCGGCGCGATAAAAGCCGATACCTTCAGCCGCGCATTGTTTTTCTGTAGCGTCAATGATTTTGTAGGTGTCGGGAAATTCCATGTGCGTATCGCCGAACACGACAATAAAAGACGCCTTAGGCAGGGCGTGTTTGACTAAATCAAGCATAACGACAGAATCCTTGCCGCCGCTGAAGGCAACGTGAAAACAATCCAGCCGCTTTTGATAACGCCGCCAATAATTGTAAATGCGCTTAATGGTCGCTTGGCGCAAGTTCTCCATAAGCTCAAAATTTTTCTCGGACATTTTCTTTAAGTCGACGGGCAAAAGCGTTTCGCCTTGTAGCAAGCCGTCTTCCTCGACAAATTCAAGCTGAGGCTTTTCATAAAGAGAGCCGCCCTTGACGACGGCAATTTTTTTCCCGCGATAAAAATAATTTCCTGCCTCCGCCCAAAGGTACGGCATATCATCTTGATTTTCGTAATACCAACGGCGGTCGAAGCCCAAAATACTCATTTCTTCAGCGTAGACGGGGCGCGGCTCCTTAGACATGGGAGCTTCGGTATCTGTCAGCAAAATGCCGCCGGTCTCTTCGTCGAATTTGTAAGCGTACATTTTAATGCCTTTCGCTAATTATTTCTTGCACCCGAATAATAACACGCTCAGTAACTTTGTCAATGCGCCTTGCTCTAAAGCCTTTTCCAAGTAAAAAACCTTCGACGGCGGATTTTTCGAGCGGCACTTTTTCTTGAACAATCGCTGAAGCTTGAACGTCGAGATAATTCTCGAATACCATAGACTTGGGATAAATTGCGCCGACATTCGCGCTGTTGGCGGCGGGAATATCATAAACATATTTCCGGCTGTACTTGCGCAGAAAACTTTCAAGCAGGAACAAATTCCACAAATAGCCCTCGACCGGCGGAAAACCAATAAAGCTAGTGACGCCGCGCAGGGGAATTATTTTCCCTTGCACGAAAGGCGTTAAAGCGTCGTCCACGCCGTCAACGTCAAAGTTTATCAGCGCGTCCTTGACGAACAAATTTTTCTCAACGCGAATCATAGTTTCATGCGCGACGTAAAGTGCTACGCTCGGCGCAGGGTCAAATTTTTTGGCAAAGGTAAAAAGCTCTTTGACTGTCACTTCGTCTTTCTCCGCGATAAATTTTCTTATATATTCCGTTGCGCTCGTCTCCTTATTCCACTTGACGACCTCTTTTTTCTTGAAAAGTTTCTTGCCGCGTTTTGTGAAGTCTTCAGAGAAAAATTTTTCGTAGATGATATTGCGCATATCCTTTTCGGCGATTTCGGGATTGAGCGCGAAGTTAGATTCCAAGCTGTAGTCTTCGGGAATAGCGTAGCCGATTTTGTCAATGTACAGAGAAATTTGCTTTTTAGCGGCGTCAATTTCGTCCGTATCGAATTGGATTTTGGAAAAGGGAATGAACTTGCCCGCGCTTGTCGGCAGATATTTTTTAGCATCGGAGAGTAATTCCAAAATTTTTTCGGACGGGACGTAAGGTAATTTCTCTTGCAAGTCATCAAGCGATAGTGAAGTTTTTGCCGCCGTAAAAATCTTCGCAACTAAATAATCAAGGCGCGTCGCTCTTTTCGCCGAGCAGAATTCATCGAAATAAAAATGCCCGCCAACGACCATTTGTAAAATCTTCTTCAAAACGCCGGACGAAAAAATATGCATCGCGGCAAAAAAATCCGAATGCTTTTCATGAATTTTGGCGTAGTAGGCGATTGGATTCGCGCTTAAAATTTCGTCGAGAAAATGGCAAATGCTCTCGGCGTTTTCGTCGGAAATGAAATAAAACCGCCCACCGTCCTCAATACCGTTTGCGTGAATAATTTCCACAATGTAATTGCGCGAAATGTGTTCTCTGTCATTTTTTGCTGAGTAAATGCGCGAAACTTTGCCGGTATCAATGAAGTCGTCGCGTATCCCGTTGGGAAAATTGCTCCTCATAATTTCAACAATATTTTTAACAACATCTTGCATCATATATCATCCTAAAATTTAACAGTACTTAAAAATGCCTCTTTTTTAAAGACTATAGCACATCGAAAATGGTTTGTCATGAAAATAACGCCGTTTGCGGCGAAAAAAATTTGCCGGTCGCTTCGCTCTTGCTTTCTCATGAAGCAATGAATCATCAGCCGCTTATTTTGCACAGCTCACCACAATTCAAAAAGCAGTACTCCAAGCCGCGATTACAATTAGCTCAACGTTCCGCCAACCAAATTTTGGCACACATTCAATAAAGTAAAGCGCAAACTTTTACTGAATCTCATGTAGAATACCTCAACCGCGAAAAAGCTTTTGAAAAACGTGGCGGCTGTATTTTCCATTCTCACCGTCTCCCGAAATGGGCAAACGATTACCCGATTCTTCGACATCGTGGCAAGCGGCGCCGCCCCAAAGGCTAAGTATCCAATCGCGGCAAAATCTCAATAAGTAACGAGCTTGCATCGCGCCCGATTGAGGCAAATGAGCGCATGGGGCAAGGCGACTTCGAGGCGGATACTATCGTCGGCTTTAATCGCAAATCAGGCTTGCTTACTCTCGTCGACCGCAAAAGCCGCTATCTTATCGCCGCTAAGTTATCCCGACTTGGCTCTATCGAAGTTCGCGACGCCTGATTGAGTGTTTGCAAGGGCAAAACGCGTTGAGTGACGCTGATTTACGGGCAGTGGTTGACCAACTCAATCATCGTCCGCGCAAAATTTTGGGTTATAGAAAACCTGCAGAATTATACTTTTCAACTATGTTGCACTTAGCTTGATTACTCGCGTACGCAACGAAACTTTGCAAACTTTCAAGGCGCGAATGGAAAAATTTGCAAAAAATTTTCGGAGGTGTTACAATCAAAAAAATTTCCCACAAAGGGAAGTGTCAACATTGGAAGTTAATAGTAGCAACAAACCGGAAGAATAGCAATAGCCGGAAGAAAAATTGCGGGAAGTAGTTCAAGCTCTGTACGAGTTCGCAGCTGAAAAAGATAAGGTTTTGGAACGTTTAGGTGATGTGAAAACTTTCGACAACGAAACAATTTTCTCGGAGAATGTTATAACATCGGTAGCTTTTGCCAAACTCTTCGACAAGAAAACTTTTTCCGACTTCAAAAGTTTAATCACTCTTTTCAACCAAAAAACTAAAGAGAAGAAAACGTCGGTAAATGATTGGCTCCGCGCAGTCAAAGAAAAAGTCGGCGAAATTGACGCTCGTCACAAGGCGTTGTTGAATCGGAAAAATGCGATTCAAAATTAAATCAGCGCATTGTCCTTTGCACGGTCTGTCGTCGTCCTATAGTCATCACGGAAAAAACTTACGACATTGAAGACAAAATCTTAAAGTTGAAGTTGGCTTACATGAATACAACGGGCAAATGGAAATCAATACCGGCGATAGTCTTTAATAGTCGCAAGCTTGTCGACTTAGCCGAGCAGGGTTTGCCCGTGACAAGCTCCAATGCGACACATCTTGTAGATTTTCTTGAATTCTTTCGACGCCACAAAAAACGGACTTGCCAGCGCGGCGGCTGATTTCAACGATTATCCCTTCCTCATCGACGAAAAGCAAGTTGCCGACAGTAAAATCAAAGAGCAACTTGACAGTTTTGTTTATGCGCTTGCCAATGGTATTGGCAGAACAAAATTAAATAAGGACTCGACAAAGTTATCGACAAAATTTCTTCCATTGGCAAAGAAAAACTGCGCAAGGTGTACGAATGTTTATCCAGTGAAAATAAACGCCTTAAAATCGAAATCAACGAATTTGTTTAACCTAAGGAGTGACGGCGTTGGCATACGAACCAAATAAATATCTTGAGTACTTCGAGATTGACGAGGGCTATTACCCCGAAATCAACGAAAGTTCTATCAAAGACCCAAAAAACAAATGGCAATACACCTTTCCGCACAAGGATATTGTCGCGCTGTTGAAGTTGACGGAGCGGGCGTTGTCGCGTTCGGAAAAGAAAAGTTTGTGGCTTGAAGGCTCTTACGGAACGGGCAAATCACGTATTCTCTGGATGATGCAAAATCTTTTGTCCTGTTCAGAAGAAGGCTTCGACGCCTATTTTGACGAATACGACAATTTGCGCGAGGAAATTGATTTACGCGAACGTCTCCGCACAATTCGCAAAGGCAAAGTCATTACGGTTGCCCGCTACGCCACCGGCGATATAACTTCCACGCGGAAATTGATTTTTGCCGTTTTCGAAAGTTTATCCGCTGCGCTCAAAAAGAACGGTTGCAAATTCGACGGCGCAAAAACTCTGCGCGGGAAAATCGCAAACTGGCTTGAATCCGACAAAGCTAATCTTGAACTTTTCCGCGCCAAAATTCAAAAGCCCGAATACCGCATGTCCGCGACTTTAG
>CAJONF010000041.1 GCA_905236665.1 uncultured Selenomonadaceae bacterium
GCCCGTAAACTTCCTTTTTGGCGAGCGTGACGAAAATATTTCCGGGACCGACAATTTTATTTACGCGAGGAATTTGTTCTGTGCCGAAAGCCATCGCGGCTATCGCCTGTGCTCCGCCGATTTTAAAAATTTTATCGACGCCCGCCAACTTCGCCGCCGCCAAAACGTAAGGATTAACTTTTCCGTTCCGCGCAGGCGTGCACATGATAATTTCTTTGACGCCCGCAACTTTCGCGGGAATAATATTCATCAAAACGCTTGAGGGATAAGCCGCCGTGCCGCCGGGCACATAAACGCCGACTCTTTCCAAAGGAATAACGGCTTGACCAAGCAGAGAATTTTCTCCGCGATAAGTTATCCAAGACTTGGGAAGTTGTTCCATATGAAAACTGCGAATATTTTCCGCCGCGAGTTTTAACGACGATAAAATTTTTTGATCAATCTCAACTTCTTCAAGCGCGACGGAAAAATTTTCAAGTTCGATGCCGTCAATTTTTTTGGTGTAATCGATAACCGCCGCGTCGCCGAAATTGCGAACGTCGGAAACAATTTTGCGAACAATTTCAATCGCGCTTAAATCGGAGCCGAAAAATTTTTTATTGGCGGCGCGAATCTTGGGCGAAAGTTCGACTTCATCAAAAGATTTTTTTGTAAGAAGTCTTTCGACGTTTTCGCGTCCGATTTTTTTGCTTTTAACAATCTGCATAAAAATTCCTCCAAAAATTAAATCGAATTGGTTCACGGGCACACGAAAAGCAATTAGTAATGTGTAATGAGTAATGAAAGATAAGACACAGGCGCACAGGACGTGCGCCTGCCCGCAACAAAAACAGGATGTTTTTATTGCGGGGTGAACGCCCTTTCTTTTTGCAACTTTTTCTTTGGGCGCAGCAAAGAAAAAGTTGATCCTAATTACAAAAAGGATTTTAAATCGAATTGGCAAGACACCGAGATGGTTTTGCGTTCCTACTTTAGAAAAAAGGGGGACAACCCGCTACTTCTTTAAATAGCGATACAACGCCCCGAATAAATTTGCCTCGTTGCGATACTTGCAGGCGACAACTTCAGGATGCGGCAAATATTCGGGAGCGTCCGCGCAGATCTCATCGATTTTATCTTGGACAGCATCAATAAAACTCTGCCTTGCACTTATCCCGCCGCCGAGCGCAAACTTTTCGGGATCATAAATTATCTGCAGATTGAAAATCATCATCGCAACGCCGTGCGCAAATTTGTAAAGCGCGTCGAGCATATCATCATCATTTTCTTCAATCAAATCGAAAATCATTTCTCCCGTAACTTCTTCGGGCGGCATGTCCAAAATTTCCGCGCAACTTTTTTGAAAACCAATCGCGCCAAACTCGCCGCCGCAAAAATTTTCTCTGCCGGTCGCGCCGTAAATATTTTTCGTCATAAAAGAAACTTCGCCCGCGCAGAAATGTGCTCCGCGATAAAGTTCCCTGTTGCGAACAATCGCGCCGCCAATGCCCGTCCCGAAAACCAAAACAAAAGCATCCTTTACGCCCGCGAGACTGCCCGATTTAATTTCGGCGAGAGCCGCGCAATTCGCATCATTCTCAACCGTGACCGGAACGCCGCACATCGCTTGCAACTCTTCGGCGATACAATGCCCGTTGCTGAACTCCAAAGCCCCGCTCGAAATACAAACGCCTTTGAAAGTGTCGATAAGCCCGGGCATCGAAACGGCAATCCCTTCCACTTCGTCTTGAGTGTTGAAAATGTCGGCGAGTGCCTTCAAAAATTCCTCGTGACTTTCTTTGGGCGTCGGGATTTTATTCTGCGCGGAAATTTTAAAAGAACGTGTGCCGCTCATGATCGCGTGCTTAATGAAAGTGCCGCCTATGTCAATCGCCAAAATTTTTCTCATCGTGAATCCTCCTCAGAAAAAAAATTCCTGTCAACAATAAGTCAAGGCGAAAGGCTTTGTCAACGATTTTTTCTTGAAAAAAATTTTGCGGGTTAAAAGGGGAATTATAAACTTTGTTGAAAGTTTCATTGACAATTTTTATTCGCAAGGTTGAAGAAAAATTTTTTATGTTGTACAATCGCTAAAGAATTTTTTCAGAAATTTTATTGGTAAACGTAAATGGGAGAAAGGTGAGTGAAACGGGCGTGCTTGAACAAATTTTTAACTCGTCGAATTTTAATTACCTGCCGCGAGCCATGACGGCGGCGAATATTCGGCAGGAAGTTATCGCGAACAATATCGCAAACGTCAATACGCCGAATTTCAGGAAGTCGAATGTAGAATTTGAAGAACTGTTGGCGCGAGAAATTTACGGCGAAGAATCGGATGGGAAATTGAAGATGGCAAGGACGCACGAAAAACATTTACCCTTTGTGCCGCTTGAGTTCAGAGCCGAGCCGACGATCGAGCAAGACAATTCTACGATCATGCGCGTTGACGACAACAACGTTGACATTGACATTGAGATGGCGACTTTGGCGAAGAATCAACTTTATTACAACGCACTTGTCACGGAGTTTGGCGGGCATGTCAGCCGCTTGAAAGCTTCCATCACCAGCAACGGACAATGATAGGTTATAGGTGTTAGGTTTTAGGTTATAGCTTATAGCTTATAGAAAAAACCTATAACCTATCAGCTATAAGCTATAAGCTATAAGCTATCAGCTATCAGCTATCAACTATCAGCTAACAAGGAATGAGGAAAA
>CAJONF010000042.1 GCA_905236665.1 uncultured Selenomonadaceae bacterium
GTTTTCAATATCGGACTTCAAGATATAAAGTTCGCGAATCGTATTTGACCGTCCGATTAGTTCATAATCTTTGATTTCGACGTTGGTGCCGTTGACGAGCTTTTCAATCTGCGCCTTGGAATATTTTTTCTTGACGAGAGCAATGCCCCTGTCGACGAATTTTTTTGCGGTCGACGTGTCGAAAATTTCGTTGTAGTAAATATCGCCGAGTTGCGTGCAAGCCTCGATTGACAGTTCAACGGACAAATTCGCCGCCAAAACTTTTTCGCAGTAGTCAATGACGTTTTGAATCTTGTCTTCGTCGCGGTAGACGTAAACCGTCGCCCGAAATGCGCTTGCGTTGCCCGCGTCGACGGTCGCTAATTTTTCTGCAGTGGTCATCATGTCCTGCAGATTTATTTTTTTGCCTAAGTCGTAAATGTCAAGGTCGCGCTCGTATTTGGCGATTAGAAATTGATTCTGCTTGCGGTCGAATTCGTTTTGAATCTTTTTCTGCTGAGTGTCGTCGCCGGTCTTGCCTTGCGCCTTGAGCCGTTCGATTTCTGCGCGGGCTTCGCGAAGTTCTCTGGTAAGTCGTTCCTTTTCGCTGAAGTCGTCGCGTTTCAAAAATTTTTCAAGGTCAATTTTGCTCGTGTCGACGGTCGCCGTGACGCGGCAGACAAATTCGGTATCGCCCTCCGAATTTTTGCGGAATTCTTCGCCGAAATATTTGACGCCTTCCAACTGCGAAACCAAAAACGTTTCAACGACATCCGCCTCAAGCTCGTGGTCAATCATCAGCGCATGATTCTTGACAAGAACACCGCCCGCATTATTCGCCGCGTCCAAAAGAGCCGCGTCGCGGGCGTGTTCAGTGCAAGCCTTGATAGTTTCCTCAATTATCTTGTCGGCGACGTAACGCCCGTTGCCTTCAACCGTGATAATCTCCGCACTCGCCAAAGAAAAATTCAGCGCAAACAAAATTATCAATGCGGCAAAAAATCTTTTCATGACGCCTCCTCCTTTTAGCACGATTATATTTTCAAACCGCAACGCTGTAAAGTTTTGGCGGCAGGATAAAAATTTTTTTCAGCGAATTTTTTCGGTGTGTATTATATTCAAAGGAGAAATTTTTATGGAAAGCTACACTTTTGAACCGCAACGCGTCTGTTCCAAGCGGATTGATTTTTCTTTGGACGAGCAAGGACGCCTGCACGACGTGAAATTTTTTGGCGGTTGCCCCGGCAATCTTCCGGCTATCGGTCGGCTTGTCGAAGGTAAAGACGCTAAAGAAATCGCCGATATTTTGCGCGGCAATCCCTGCGGCGGACGCGGCACCAGTTGCGCTGACCAGCTGTCTATTGCGATTGATGAAGCTTTGACGCGGCGCACGGCTTAAAATTTTTGGGGAGGAATTTTTATGGGCAAACAAACTTTGATTGAAAAAGCAAAGGCAATGATGACGGCTCCCAGCTGTTGTCCCGAACTAAAACAAGCAACGCAAGCCTATCTCGACGCACTCGGCACGGCTGATGAAAAAATTGCCGCGAAAAATCTTATCGCCGAAATCTCGGAAGATATCACGGCGATTGAAGATTTGGTTCCGTTTGCTCACTCGGAAATTGCCATTCAGATTTTCGGCGCGGAAGGTGCAAAAAAATTCGCCGACCATGCCGACGAACTTAAAGCTTCGGGCGCGAAATATTGCGACTGTGGCGCGTGTGCTCCCGCTCTTGAAATTTTACAGAACAAAGAAATTCTGCTCGCTTAAAAAATTATGGTTCGCCAAATGTTTCATAAAGTCCCGATTGAGAATTTTAGCCCGTCGAAAAAATCGGCGGGCTTTTTTTATTCGGCAAAACAAAAATAAACAGCAAGCTTTCCACGTCCCACGCTGACAGAAATTTTATTGGTATCAACGCGATTACTGGTGGCATTCGGAAAATTTTGCGTCAAGGTTGCGTCGTCAAGTTCCCAGTGCAGATTTTTTGTCGTGACGCTCTCGCAAATATTTGTCATCGGCAGGAGACTCACGGCAAGCGGTTTTTTAAAAAATTTCACGTCAACGGATTCGCCGCCCTTAACAAAAAAAATAATTTCGCGCTCATCGGCAAGGAAAATTTTTCTGTCAATCGCCGCGCAGGTAAAAACCGTGCTGTACAGGTGGTCGAAACGTCCGCCAAAACAGCCAGTCAAAATCGCGGTGTGTTCGCCAAAAATTTCAGCCGCGCGGTTCAGGGCAAGTTGCGTGTCTGTGAAATCTTTATCGGCGGGATATTTTTCAACGGGAATATTTTTTTCACGCGCCCAATCCACGGAAGACTGATTCGCGCTGTCGAAGTCGCCAATTAAAAAATTCGGGACAATTTCGCACACGTGGCAAATCTCAATCCCTTTATCTACGCAAAAAATTTTCCGACTACTCGCCACGCTTTTAAACCAATCGACGTTGGGAACTCGCCCGCCCGTCACGAATAAAATTTCCTGCGCGTTTGCTGGAGAAAAAATTTCACATTGCGTAAAAATCATTTCAATCACCTCAAAAAAAATCCCCGTCAAAATTCGGCGGGGGAAAAAATTTTTACCTTCTAAAATTTTCAGTTGGTGATGCCGGGACGCGTCATCTTTTCGGGCGACATATAAACTCTAAGTTCTTCTTCGGTGAGAATTCCCTTTTCCAAAATTATTTCGCGAATCGGGCGGCGCGTGGCATAAGCTTCTTTTGCAAGCATGGAGCACTGTTCGTAGCCCAGATGCGGCAGGAGAGCTGTGACTACACCAACAGAGCTATCAAGCCATTTCTGGCACTGTTCGCGATTGGGTTCCAAACCAGTCAACAATTTGTCAACAAAGGTGCGCGAGGCATTGGCAAGATAATTCATCGAAGAGCACAGATTATAAGCCATAATCGGTTCCATGACGTTCAATTCAAACTGACCGTTTTCGACGCCGAAGGTAACAGCTAAATCGTTGCCGATAACTTGATAGCACGCCTGATCCATGACTTCAGCGATAACCGGATTAACTTTGCCAGGCATAATCGACGAGCCAGGTTGACGTTTGGGCAGGAACAATTCATTCAAGCCGCAACGAGGTCCCGACGCCATAAGCCTAAAGTCGTTCGCCATTTTGATAAGGACAAGCGCGGTATTTTTCAATGCGCTGGATACGTCAACAAAGCCGTCCGTATTGTTCGTGGCGTCGATAATGTTCGTGGAAGTTTCAAAATTCTCGCCGGTGATTTCGCGCAATTTGCGAGCGACGATTTTAATATATCTGGGTTCAGCATTAAGACCGGTGCCGACGGCGGTACCGCCCATGTTGATTAAGCGGATACTGTCAATCGCCCATTCAATACGGCGAATACTGCGACGAACTGCCGAAGCATAAGAGCCCATTTCTTGACCAAGAGTGATCGGAACTGCGTCTTGCAAATGCGTGCGACCCATTTTAAGAATATCTTTATACTCTTCTGCTTTTTGTTCAAGAGCGTTTGCAAGATAATCAAGCGCGTCAGTTACGTTGTGGCTCTTGTAAGTCAAGCAAACTTTAATAGCGGTGGGCAAGCTGTCATTTGTCGATTGCGCCATATTTGCATGGTTGTTCGGGCTGATAATATCATAACGCCCTTTAGCCTCGCCGATAATTTCCAGTGCGCGATTACAAAGAACTTCGTTCATGTTCATGTTGATTGAAGTGCCTGCGCCGCCTTGAATCGGATCAACGGGGAACTGATCGATAAATTGACCGTCGATAACTTCTTCTGCTGCCTGAACGAGAGCATTGCCAATTTTTTTGTCGAGACGCCCGGTTTCCATGTTCGCTTGAGCCGCCGCTTTTTTTACTTTGGCAAGAGATTTAATAAAGTCTTCGTCAAGACGGCGACCGGTAATGGTGAAGTTCTCAATAGCGCGCATTGTCTGCACGCCGTAATAAGCCTCGTCCGGTACTTCAATTTCTCCCAAAAAATCGTGTTCCTTCCTCATTACTTAACACCTCATTTATAAAATTTTTTTACTGCCGAAGTTTTTTATAAGCCGATGCCACCAAATTTTTCTTCGCCGCCAACCAGTCATTTTGCTCGGTGAAGATTTTTTTTGCGCCGTCAATCATATTTTGTAAAGAAAATTCGCCGGGACTACCCACGCTGATTTTTCCGCGAATATTTGCCGCCGGTTCAAGGACGTTTGTAATTTCTGCATCGGTGACCTCAAGCCCGCGACCTAAAATATTTTCCGCGCAGGTTGTCAAAAGTTCAGCATTCATATCGGAGATTGAACCGCCTTTTTCAGTGACAGCCCCGACCATTTCGCCAACAATGTCATGCGCCTGCGCGAACGAAATTTTAAATTTGCCAACGAGAAAATCTGCAAGCGCAGTTACCGTGGAGAAATTATTTTTCGCGGCGAGATATGCCCGCTCATCGTTGAACTTAACATATTTCAAGGTTTCTGCAAAAAGATTCACCGCGTCGACACTGGCATTAAAGCCCGACCAAAATTGCGCGTGCGTCTCGAATAAATCCATGCACAGAGAAAACGGAGTGTTCTTCATAGTCGCACAACCAGCCGTAAAAGTTCCGAGAATATGAGCCGCTTTAGCTTTAATCATCTCGAACGTTACGGGATTTTTTTTCTGCGGCATGATTGAACTGCAAATGGCAACTTCGCCGCCGATATCCAGCAAAGAAAATTCGTTCGTGCACCAGATATAATGATCCTGCGCCATGCGGCTAAGGTTGACCATCATAATCGCCAACGCGCCTTCAACCTCAAGCAAATAATCTTTTGTACCGACGCAATCAAGCGCATTGGTTACGGTGCCTTCAAAGCCCAAAAGTTTTTCTAAGCTGTTGCGGTTAATGGGAAAACTTGTTCCAGCTAAAGCCGCCGCTCCCAGTGCACATTGATTAGTTTTTTGATAAGCTTCCTGCAGACGTTGAAAATCTCTTTGCAAAACTTCAATCGCCGCCGCGTAGTAGTAGCCAACAGTTATCGGTTGCGCGGGTTGAGTGTGAGTGTAGCCCGTAATAATCGTCTGCTGATATTTTTCGGCAAGCGCGAACATTTCCTTTTGCAGATAAAGAACACTTTGACAAATTTTCCAAAGAGCCTTGCGCGTTTCCATGCGCCAAAGTGCCGAGTAAATATCGTTGCGACTTCTGCCCGTATGCAAACGCCCGCCGACCTCAAGTCCGACGCGCTGAATCAATTTTTGTTCAACGTTGAAATAAATTTCTTCGTACTTGCCGTCGATATCGTCTGTAGAAAAATTTTCTTCAACCCAAGCCAAACCGTCAAGAATTTTCTGCGCCTCGTCTTGAGTGATAATTTTTTCTTCGGCGAGCATTTTTGCATAGGCGCGGTTTAGCAAAATCAATTCCTCAAAACCGTGCTCATATTCGACAAAAATTCCGGGCTTTGCAATTTCGTTGCGGAAGTACTCTGACATCTCCGCCTTAATCCGATTTCTTCCACGCATAATTTAAAACCTCAATACTGCTTAAACATTCTTTGAATTTCTGAAAGATCAGTTGTCTTGGTGAGTGCGAGCTGAAGTAAAATTCTAGCTTTTTGCGGGCTGAGAGTGTCGCCGTCCAGGAAATGATAGTCAATGTAAGATTGTTCAGCCGGAATGACGGTGCCATTGCCGACGCGAGACGAACGAACTACAACAATCCCTTTAGCCGTGGCGCGTGCCAAAGCTTTTTCTGCATTCATGTGAACAGAGCCATTGCCGGTGCCCGCGTAAATAATTCCCTTCACGCCGGCTTTAATCGCCGCGTCAACAAAAAGTTCATCGTCGTTGGCGGTGCCATAAATGACTTTGACATAGGGAAGATTTTTTTTGCCGTTGACGTTGAATTCACTGTTGATGGTATGGCGGCGTGCAGATGTGCGATAAAATTCGGGGACGCCTTCATTGACATAACCGAGAAAACCGAGTTCAGGACTTTTGAACGTGCTAACGGTTATCGTGTTGGTTTTGGTTACTTCGCGGGCGGCGTTGATTTCGTCGTTGAGAGCAACCAAAACGCCTTTACCAACGGACGCAGGACTTGCCGCAACTCTTACAGCGTTAAGCAAATTCATGGGACCATCAGCACTAATCGCCGTAGCAGGACGCATTGCTCCGACTAAAACAACGGGTTTGTTGCTGTGAACAGTCAAATTCAGGAAGTAAGCAGTTTCTTCTAATGTGTCTGTACCGTGAGTGATGACAATGCCGTCAACGTCGCCGCGCGAAAACAGGTCATTGATTCTATCAGCGAGTTTCAGCCAAATGTCGTCGGTCATGTCTTTGCTGTCGATTGAGCAAATTTGTTCGCCGCTGACGTTGGCATATTCCTTGACTTGCGGCACGGCGTTTAACAGCACGTCGATACCGAGTGCGCCCGCCTTATAGCCCGTTGTTGCGGAAGCGTCCGCGGCACTGCCAGCGATTGTTCCGCCCGTAGCCAAAATAACGATGTTTGGCTTTGATTGCGCCGAGCCGACCGTCGTCATGCTAAGCAACAATGCAAAGACCGCAAACAGTACTGCAAGAAAATTGAACCTCATAAAAACCACCCTTTCTAGGAACTGGGAACTAGTGGTAGGAACTAGGAACTTGGAATTAATCACTACTAGCCCCTAGTTCCTAAATCCTAGTTCCTACAAAATCATATTGGCAAAAGCCATACCGACTGCCACGCTGACAATACAGGTGATTATGCCGGGGATTTGGAAGCTGTGATTAAAGACGAACTTACCAATGCGCGTGGTACCTGTACGGTCAAAGGCGATACCTGCCAAAATCGTTGCGTAAATCGGAACAAGGAAGTAACCATTAACCGCGGGGAACATACCAATCATCGTAGGCGGCGTGATTCCCAGCGTAATTCCGAGCGGAGCCAGTGCACCGATTGTTCCTGCCTGACTCAAAATCATTGCACTAAGGAAGAATAAAATTAGCGCGAAGACCCACGGATTTTCCGCAACGATATCTGCCGCGCCGGATTTAATAAAATCAATGTTGTTACGTGTCAAGGTGTCGCCAGCCCATGTCAAGCCGAAAATGCAGTAGACGCCCATTAAACCATTTTTGAAAACGGATTGCTCGATAATCGAAGAAACTTTAACATTGCAAGCGACAATGATGACGCCCGCCATAACCATCATAACCATTTCAATACACATGGTCATTGTAAAGGAAACCATTTTATCGCCGAGCATGGCAGAAGGACGCAGTTCAGGGAAAATGCCAAATGTAACGACGATAGCCGTCGCCAAAAGATAAAGCCAGACAGCGCGTTTGGTTGAGGCGGAAAAATCTTTAGCTTCAGCAATGTTAGCTTTTTCATTAATCGGAGCAGATTCGCCGCGCTGAACACGTGCAA
>CAJONF010000043.1 GCA_905236665.1 uncultured Selenomonadaceae bacterium
TCATCGCGTCCATAGGATTGGAGACAATAATCAAAATTGCTTCGGGCGAGTGCTCAAGGATTTGGTCGACAACACTCTTGACGATTTTTGCGTTGGTGCCGATAAGTTGTTCGCGAGTCATGCAGGGCTTGCGCGGAATGCCGCTCGTGACAACAACGACTTGCGAGCCTGCCGTCGCCGCATAATCATTCGTCACGCCGACAACCGTCGTATCGAAATTGAGCATGTGCGCCGTCTGCATCATGTCCATCGCTTTGCCTTCGGAAAGACCTTCTTTAATGTCGATAAGGACGATTTCACTTGCAAAACCTTTTGCCGCGAGGACATTTGCCACGGTCGCGCCGACGTTACCGGAACCAACTACAGTTACTTTCATTTAAAAATGCCTCCTCAAAAATTTGTTAAAATTATTTTAGCATAATCAATCATAATTTTCTACAAGAATTTTGCACGTCGTGAAAATTTTTATTCGACTTGCGAAAAATCTTCCTTACCGACGCCGCACAGCGGACAGAGAAAATCTTCCGGCAAATCTTCAAACTTCGTGCCCGGCTCAATCCCGTTTTCGGGGTCGCCCTGTTCTTCGTCGTACTCGTAACCGCAAACGTTGCAAACCCATTTCATGATAAAACCCTCCCAAAATTTTTTCCGATTATAACACGCGCCGATTTTTTTTCAATCTTTAAACGATTATTTTCTATACTTCATTTTCCAAAACGCCTTAACTTTTCCGGACTTTTGACAGCGTCGCGGGATTATTTTATAATCAAAAAAACTTTTAATCAAGCGGGAGAGATAAAAATGACAAAAGGATATATACCGCGAATATTGCTTTGCGGCGATTTAAAATCGTTTTGCGACGCGGCGGACATGGAAGTTGAGATTGTCGGACAAATTTCTTTCACGGGCTCGCCCGAAAGCGGCGAACGTCATATATTTCCAAACTATGAGAACGCTTTAACTTACGTGCCGAAAAATTTCCATGTTTTTTTAAACGGCGCGGAAATTTCTGTCGACGAGTTGAAAAAAATTTTGGACGGCGCGGCGGATTATATCGTCTTTGACAACGTTAAGGAATTTATCGAACGTTTTAACGATTTATACACGCTGAAAATTTTCGGTCGCTTTATTTCTCGCGAAATTCTCTTCAGGCAGGCGCGACATAATTTTTATGTCAACCAAAATTTTATTGAGCTTTCCAAAATCCTCCACGAAAATAAAATTTCCAAGCTTCTGGACGTCGACGCCTTTTTCTATGAGACGGATATATTCATGTTTGAAAAAATGTTTCCGAAAACAGACGCCATTGCCAAAAATCTCAATCGGAGCGACTTGATTGCGGAAAATTTTTACGGTCAAATTTACGACACGCTTGCCGATTGCCGCTTTAAAACTTTTGATGCGATTATGATTAACGAACGCTCGCCCGAAGATTTTATAAACATCATTATCGAGACGGAAGCTTTATCGGAAAATATTTTAACCTTCGCAAGAAAAAATTCCGCGCTTGAAAATTTTTTGGCGACTAATGAAAATGCCTTTGAAAAAATTTCGCGCTTCCCCGCCGTCAACGGGAATTGGTATCTGATAAAAAAGCGCGTCCGGAAAGATTTTTGCGTTTACGTCGTCACGCACAAGGACGTTAAGCTAGACGCCCTGCCCGAAGGTTACAGGATAATTCACGCGGGGCACGCAATCGCCAAGGAGGATTTCGGCTATCTGGGCGACGACACCGGCGAAAATATCAGCGAGTTAAATCTTTACCTCAACGAAATCACCGCGCTTTATTGGATTTGGAAAAACACTTCGCACGCGATTATAGGGCTGAATCACTACCGCCGATTTTTCACCGAGGATAAGAACACAAATTCTGCACTTGATTATTTTGACTTTGAAAAAATTTTGTCGCGGGAGGCGGCGGAAAAAATTCTTTATGATTATGACATAATCGTTGCCAAAAATAATATGTCGCGTTTTCCCGTGTCCTATTGGCATAAATTGCTTAGCGGCGAAGACCTGGAACAATTCGTCGACCGCATTTTCAGGAAGCATATCGCGCTCAAGCAACCCGATTATCTCGACGCCTTTGAATATTTAGCAAAGTCTTTTACAGGTTTTCCCTATGAAATTTTTATCACGCGGCGAAATATTTTTGAAGCTTATTGCGAGTGGATATTTTCTTTCCTGCTTGACGTGACGGAGGAAATTTTTGCCAAGACAAACATTCGGCAAATTAACAATCCCAGAAAGTACAGAATGATTTCTTTTTTTGCGGAGCGGCTTTTGACTTTGTGGCTTTGGAAAAATCCTTTGAAGATAAAAAAATTGCCCGTGCTGTTTCGCAAGGGCGTTTAAGCAGAGGTCAACTACTCCACGCCTAAAGGCGAGAGCTTGCAGCTAGACCGAAATCCGCCGCGTTTGGCTGGTTGACTACAGCCCTGCAAATTACTTGCAGCATTGATTGTCTTTCGACA
>CAJONF010000044.1 GCA_905236665.1 uncultured Selenomonadaceae bacterium
ATTTTAAAGCCCTCTTGCTCAAGAGCCATGCCGACCGAATAGATATTATGGAGCGTCCCGCTAATCCAAATCGTGCCGTTCGGCTTGAGAATTTTTTTGCAAATGGCAATCCAATGGCGATTGAACTCGTGCTTTTCTTCGAGCGTAGAAATTTTATCCCAGTCGCCCTTATTAACGGAAACTGCCTTACCACCCTTGCAAGTAAAACCGTCGTTCGACAAAAAATAAGGCGGGTCGGCAAAAATTACATCAACATATTCAGTCGGAAATCTAGGCATTAATTCAAGAGAATCAGCGCGATAAAGCGCGGAATTTTCATCCCTAAAGAACGCCACCATTATTCAACCGTCACCGACTTTGCGAGATTGCGTGGCTTGTCAACGTCACAACCGCGGGTTATCGCCGCGTAGTAGGCTAAAAGTTGCAACGGTACGACGGTCAAAAGCGGGATTAAAAGTTCGTCGGTTTCAGGCACAAAGATAACATGGTCAAGATATTTTTCTAACTCGGTGTCGCCTTCCGCCGCAATGCCGATAACAATCGCGTCGCGAGCTTTGACTTCTTTGATATTCGACAAAGTTTTTTCGTAAACGCTCTTTTGAGTGGCGAGCGCGATAACCGGAACGCCTTCAACAATCAAAGCTAAAGTACCGTGTTTGAGTTCGCCGGAGGCATAAGCTTCCGCGTGAATGTAGGAAATTTCTTTGAGCTTTAACGCGCCCTCAAGTGCAACATCATAATCCAAACTGCGCCCGATATAAAAAACATCTTCATTAAATCCGTATTGCCGCGCAAAAGTTTTTATCGGTTCCACATCAGAAAGAGTCTCCGAAATCTGCGCGGGGATTTTTTTCAGCAGACAAATCAACTTGCGGATTTTTTCATCGGATAAAGTTCCGCAAATCTGCGCCATGTAAAGTGCCAGCATGAACATTAAAATTAATTGTGTCGTGTAAGCTTTGGTTGACGCCACGGCAATTTCCGGTCCCGCCCATGTGTGAATAACTTGATGAGCTTCGCGGGCTATCGATGAGCCTACGACGTTTGTTATCGCCAGAGTTTTCGCGCCCAGACGTTTTGATTCTTTTAGCGCGGCAAGGGTGTCGGAAGTTTCGCCGGATTGGCTGACGACGATAACCAAAGTTTTATTATCAACAATCGGATCACGATAGCGGTATTCACTAGCCAAATCAACTTCGACCAATTTCCGAGCAAGCTTTTCAATGTAAAATTTCCCGACAAGCCCCGCATGATAAGCCGTGCCGCAAGCCACTATAAAAATTTTATCCACGCCGTCCAGAAAATTTTTATCCCAGTTCAGCTCGTCAAGAACTATTGAGCCGCCGTCTTTAGCAATGCGCTTGCTCATGGTGTCGCGAACGGCTTTTGGTTGCTCATTAATTTCTTTAAGCATGAAGTGTTCATAGCCGCCCTTTTCAGCAGCCTCAGCATTCCATGTCACGTGAAAAATTTTTTTATCAACCAAGCCGCCTTGACGATTGAGAATTTGCACTGAATCTTTTTTGACAAGTGCAAGTTCGCCGTCATTTAAAATGTAAGTCTGCCGCGTGTGATTGATAATCGCGGGAATATCCGACGCAATAAAATTTTCGCCCTTACCTAAGCCGACGATAAGCGGATTGTCCTGTTTGGCGCAAATTAAAATATCGGGGTGATTCTTCGCCATAAACGCCAGCGAATAGGAGCCTTCAACTTTGCTAAGAACTTCGCGAACAGCCTCGACAAAATCTCCGCGATAAAATTCTTCCAGCAAATGCGCGATAACCTCTGTATCCGTCTCCGACGTGAATTTATGTCCGCGAGCAATTAAATTCTCTTTGAGCGGCAAATAATTTTCGATAATCCCATTGTGCACGACGACAAAATCTCCGTGGCAATCGGTGTGAGGATGCGCATTCAAATCCGACGGTCTGCCGTGAGTAGCCCAGCGCGTGTGACCAATGCCGACCGTACCTTCCGGCAAATTATTTTTAAGTTTACCTTTCAGCGCGTCAAGCCGCCCGACAGATTTTTCTATAAAAATTTTATCGCCGCAATCAACAGCAATTCCCGCCGAATCGTAACCGCGGTATTCCAATTTCGTCAGACCGTCCAAGAGAATCGGCGTAGCTTTTTTTTCGCCAATATATCCGACAATTCCGCACATAATTTTTATCCTCCGTTGCTGAATTTTTCATGAATCATTTCCGGCGATTATATCTTAGTTGATTTTTAAAGTAAAGCAAAAGTTATCGCCACATAAAAAAAGCCCTCTCCATTGTTAGGAAAAGGAAATTTTTTGTTGCACGGGATTTTTTGCGTGATAAAATAATTCTGAGGAGTTGAGATTTTTTGGAAAGTGCAATGTTTAGCAATTTTATCGTCGCAATTAGCGCGGTTGTGCCGATGTTTTGCCTTATGGCGATCGGCGCGTTTGTCAAATTCCAAAAATGGCTGACCGACGAAGAATTAAATCATATGAATCGTATGGTTTTTCGCGTTTTTTTCTGCTGTATGATGTTTTATTCAATCTACACGACCGAACTTGCAACGAGTTTTCGACCAAAATTAATGCTATTCGGCGCGTGTGGCGTGCTGATAATTTTTACATTGCTGATGATAGTTATCCCGTGCATTGAACCGGACAATCGGCGGCGCGGCGTAATTGTTCAAGCAATTTTCCGGAGCAATTTTGTCTTAATGGGCGTTCCAATCGTTGCAAACATTTTCGGCGACGAAAATATTGCCGTTTCGACGATGATGATTGCAGTTATCGTGCCGATTTATAATATTTTAGCAGTTTTTGCACTTGAAACATTTCGCGGCGGAAGATTTGCTTTATTGCCGATCTTGAAGGGGATATTAAAGAATCCGATGATTTTAGGAGCGATTGCCGGCGCAATGCTGTTAATTTTAGGTGTAGAAGTGCCAAAACC